>DASSQE010000043.1:0-3359 GCA_035702645.1 Gaiellaceae bacterium | reverse complement strand
GGAGGTCCGCGAGCTCCTCTCCCGCTACTTCGACACCTGCCGGCGGCTGATCGAGCTGTACGGCGGCACGGTCGAGAAGTTCATCGGCGACGCGGTGATGGCCGTCTGGGGGACGCCGACGGCGACCGAGGACGACGCCGAACGCGCGGTGCGCGCGGCGCTCGACCTGGTCGCCGCCGTCTCGGCGCTCGGAGACGAGGTGGGAGCGCCGGAGCTGGCCGCCCGCGCAGGCGTTCTCACCGGCGAGGCCGCCGTCACGCTCGGAGCCGAGGGCCAGGGCATGGTCGCCGGCGACCTCGTGAACACCGCGTCGCGGATCCAGTCGGTCGCGGAGTCGGGAACCGTCCTCGTCGGCGAGGCGACCCGCCGCGCCACCGAGCAGACGGTCGTGTACGAGGAGGCGGGGGCGTTCGAGCTCAAGGGCAAGGAGGGCTTGACACCGCTGTGGAAGGCGCAGCGCGTCGTCTCCGGGCTACGCGGCTCGCTCAAGTCGGAGGGCCTGGAGGCACCGTTCGTCGGCCGCGATCGCGAGCTTCGGCAGATCAAGGAGCTCTTCCACACGTGTGCCGACGAGGGCCGTGCGCACCTCGTCTCGGTGACGGGCATCGCGGGAATCGGCAAGTCGCGGCTCGCGTGGGAGTTCTACAAGTACTTCGACGGGATCGCGGACACCGTCTACTGGCACCGTGGGCGCTGTCTCTCGTACGGCGAAGGAGTGACGTACTGGGCGATCGCGGACATGGTGCGCATGCGCTGCCGCATCGCCGAGGACGAGGACAGCGCGGCGGCTCTCGAGAAGCTGCGGGCGACGCTCACGGAGCACATCCTCGACGCCGACGAACGAGCGTTCCTCGAGCCGCGGCTGGCACACCTCCTCGGGCTGGCGGAACACGAGGCCCGCGACCAGCAAGACCTATTCGCCGCGTGGCGCCTCTTCTTCGAGCGCCTCGCGGAGACGTACCCGACCGTCCTCGCGTTCGAGGACATGCAGTGGGCGGACGCAAGCCTGCTCGACTTCGTCGAGTACCTCCTCGACTGGTCGCGCAACCACCCGCTCTTCGTCCTCACACTCGCAAGACCCGAGCTGCTCGACCGGCGACCGACCTGGGGCGCCGGGCAGCGGAGCTTCACCTCGCTCTACCTCGAGCCGCTGTCGCAGCAGGCGATGGAAGCGCTTCTGGCCGGCCTCGTGCCCGGCCTGCCAACGGAGGTCCGCGACCGCATCCTCGACCGAGCCGAGGGCATCCCGCTGTACGCGGTCGAGACCGTGCGCATGCTGCTCGACCAGGGACTTCTGGTTCGCGAGGGGTCGGCCTACCGCCTGACAGGTCCTGTCGACGCGCTCGATGTCCCCGAGACGCTGCACGCGCTCATTGCGGCGCGCCTCGACGGCCTGACGGCGGACGAGCGACGGCTCCTCCAGGACGGTGCGGTGCTCGGGAAGACGTTCACCGCAGCCGCGCTCGAGGCACTCGCGGGATCGGATGTCGAGACCGAGCCCCTGCTCTCGTCGCTGGTTCGCAAGGAGGTGCTCGGCGTCCAGGCCGACCCGCGCTCACCCGAGCACGGTCAGTACGGGTTCCTCCAAGACCTCGTGCGGCACGTCGCCTACGAGACGTTGTCGAAGCGCGAGCGTCGCACCCGGCACCTCGCGGCTGCACGTCACCTGAGCTCGTTCGCGCAGGACGAGGACGACGAGTTCGTCGAGGTGATCGCGTCGCACTACCTCGCCGCGTACGAGGCGGCTCCCGAGGCCGACGATGCCTCGGAGATCAGGGACTCGGCGCGCGCGATGCTCGTTCGCGCAGCCGAGCGAGCCGAGTCTTTGGCGGCCGCGGCGGAGGCGCGGTGGTACTTCGAGCAGGCTGCGGCTCTCGCAGGCGAGCAGGCGAAGAAGGCGGAGCTGCTCCACCGCGCGGGCGAGATGGCCGCACGAGCAGGCGATCTGGAGTCCGCCCGCAGCATCCTGAGCGAATCGATCACGCTGTTCGAGGCCCTTGGCGACACGCACGCTGCGGCTCGCGTCACCGCGAAGCTCGGGAGAGCGAACTTCTTCACCGATCGCCGCGACGAGGCCATGGCGGCCATGGAGCGAGCGTTCTCGGTCATCGCCAACGACGAGCCTGACGAGGACCTCGCGCTTCTGGCCGCGCGCCTCTCGCTCGGCTACTGGTACAGCGCTGATCTCGAGCTCGCGGCCGAGCGTGCGGAGCTTGCACTGGACATTGCAGAGGCGAACGCGTATCCGCAAGCGCTCACGGTCGCGCTCCGTGCGAAGTCCTCGCTCGCCGAGAGCCGGGGCCACCCGGAAGAGGCGTTGGCGCTGAACCAGCGGGCCTTGCAGCTCGCGCTCGAGCACAACCTCCTCGATGACGCCAGCACCGGCTACTTCATCCTCTCGGACAAATGCTTCCGGCGGGATGCGTATGCCGAGGCGCTGGTCTTCCTCGACGAGGCGCTCGCGCTCGCGCGAAGGCGTGGCAACCGCCCGATGGAATGGGGCGTGCTCGCCGAACGGACATACCCGATGTGGATGCTCGGTCGTTGGGACGAAGCCCGCTCGAGCAGCGACGAGTTCACCCAGGAGCAGATCGACTCCGGAGGGATGGTGTTGAGCATGCTCGAGTCCTCCGTCGCGATCGGGGTGGAGCGCGGCGAGATCGACCACGCGCGGAGCGTCCTTTCAATGTTCTCCCGGCTCGAGGACTCAGCGGACGTCCAGAACCTCGCCTCCTACCTCGAGTCGCGAGCCATATTGCGGCGGGGCGAGGGTCGTGTCGAGGAGGCGCTCGCGGACGCCGAGCGGGCTATCGAGGTCAGCCGGACGCTCGGAATCCCAGCGCAGTCGACGAAGCACAGCATCGTCGAGGCAGCGGAGGCCGCCTTTGCGCTCGGCCAGCTCTCGAAGGTCAACGAGGTTCTCGCGCTCGTCGACGCCGTCCCGGCTGGAACGCGCCCGCCGTACCTCGACGCGCAGTCCCGGCGCCTCCGGGCACGGCTCGCCAAGGATCCCGAGGGTTACGTAGCGGCCGCAGAAGCGTTCCGAAATCTCGAGGTTCCGTTCTGGCTCGCCGTGACCCTCCTCGAGCACGGAGAGCTGACCGGCGACGAGGAGTCGCTTGCCGAAGCACGTGAGATCTTCGAGGGGCTGGGAGCGACACCGTGGCTCGAGCGGCTCGACGCGATCTCGACGCCTGACCGCGGCGCCGAGGTGCCCGTGTGACCTGCCCGAGCTGCGGGACCGAGAACCGCGAGGGGCGGAAGTTCTGTTCCGAGGGCGGCACGGCGCTCGCGAGCGCGTGCCCGTCGTGCGGCGCCTCGAACGAACCGGGAGAGAAGTTCTGCGGCGAGTGTGGAAC
>DASSQE010000042.1:0-2597 GCA_035702645.1 Gaiellaceae bacterium | reverse complement strand
GAGATCGCGACCATGCGGTCGATCGCGCCCCGCGCGCGCTCGGCGATCTCCGGCTCGACGGCGACGACGTGCTTCCAGTCGCGGAGCGAGTCGCGGAGCTTCTCGAGCGTGATCATCTTCATGTACCGGCAGATGGCTTTCTCCGAGACGGCCTCGAAGCGCTTCTCCGGCGCTTCCTTGGAAAGGCGGTGGATGATTCCCGTCTCGGTCGCGACGAGGAACCGCTCCTTCGGAGAGCGCCGGGCGAAGTCGATCATCCCCTCCGTCGAGAGGATGTGCGTCCGCCCATTGCCGAAGGCCATGCACTGGCTCGCGCACCCGCACTCGGGGTGGACGAGGAGCTCCGCGTCGGGCGCTTCCTCCTGCCAGCGCTCGATGTCCCGCGGCCGGATACCGGCGTGGACGTGGCACTCCCCCATCCAGATGCGGAGCGAGCGCCCCGTCACCTTCTCGAGCCAGAGCCCGAGGTACATGTCGGGGAGAAAGAGGATCTCGGTGTCCTCGGGGATCGACTCGATGACGCCCTTCGCGTTCCCCGACGTGCAGCAGAAGTCGCTCTCGGCCTTCACCTCGGCAGTCGTGTTCACGTACGAGACGACGACTGCGCCGGGGTTCTCTGCCTTCCACGCCCGGAGCTGGTCGGCGGTGATCGACGCGGCGAGCGAGCAGCCTGCATCGAGATCGGGGATGAGGACGGTCTTCTCCGGCGCCAGGATCGCGGCGGTCTCGGCCATGAAGTGGACGCCGCAGAAGACGATCGCCTCCGCATCGGTCGCGGCGGCCTCCCGCGAGAGGCCGAGCGAGTCGCCGACGAAGTCTGCAACGTCCTGCACGTCGGGCACCTGGTAGTTGTGGGCGAGGATCACCGCCTCGCCCTCGCGCGCCAGCGCGCGGATCTCGTCCTGCATGGTCGTGATCTCTGCAGTGGTCATCGGAGCTCCAGTGAGACGTCGAGGGATCGTGCGGAGTGGGTCAAGGCGCCGACGGAGATCTCGTCCACCCCGGTCTCCGCGATCGCGCGAACTGTCTCGAGGCTCACGCCCCCGGATGCCTCGAGACGCGCGCGCCCGTCGACGAGGCCGACGGCCGCTCGCAGCTCGTCGAGGCTCATGTTGTCGAGGAGGATCGCGTCGACTCTCGCAGCGAGCGCCTCCGCGACCTGCTCGAGCGTGTCGCATTCGACCTCGATCGGAAGCGTCGTCGAGCCGCGCAGCCCGCGGACGGCCTCCGCCACGGAGCCGGCGGCGCGGAGATGGTTGTCCTTCACGAGCACGCCGTCGTCGAGCCCGAAGCGGTGGTTGCGACCCCCGCCGCACGCGACGGCGTGCTTCTCCAGGGCACGCAGCCCGGGCGTCGTCTTCCGCGTGTCGAGGATCTCGACCCCCGTGCCCGCCACCGCGTCGACGTACCGGTTTGTCAGGGTCGCGATCCCGGACAGCCGCGCGAGGAAGTTGAGGGCGGTGCGCTCGCCCGTAAGGATCCCACGGAGTGAGCCGGACACGACCGCGACGGTCGCAGGGGCACTGTCGACGACGTCACCGTCTTCGGCGAGCCCCTCGAAGACGACGTCCTCGTCGAGCGCGCGAAAGACGATCTCGGCCGCCCGAAGCCCGGCGACGACGCCCGGCTCTCGGAGCACGAGCTCAGCCGTGCCGACGGCGTCCTCCTCGACCGTGCCCTCGGTCGTGACGTCGCCGGCGCCCACGTCCTCGGCGAGCGCCGCCAGCACCGCGCGCTCGAGGGTGTCCACCGTCATCGCCATGTCTCGAGTACGGGATCGGAGCTGGGGCGAAGCACGACATGGCGCTCGAGGTCGGGGCTCCCGATCGGGAAGTCCGCTCGGAAGTGCGAGCCGCGGCTCTCCGTTCGCACGAGAGCGCTCTCGGCCACGAGCCTCGCGACGAGGTGCGGGCACGCCCGGAGGCGCTCGAGCCCAGCCGCGTCGCGGACGAGGCCCGCGTCGTCCCACAGCGCGCGCCTGAGATCCGGAGTCACCGGCTCCGCGGCGGGTGGCGACGGAGGCTCCGGGAGGCGCGTCGGGAGGCCTGGCTCGGCGGCGGCTGCGAGCGCAGCGCGGCGCCCGAACACCAGGCACTCGAGCAGCGAGTTCGACGCGAGCCGATTCGCCCCGTGGACGCCGGTCGCGGCGCACTCGCCCGCGGCGTAGAGGCCGGCGAGCTCGGTCCTCCCGTCGAGGTCGGTGACGATCCCCCCAACCGTGTAGTGGGCCGCGGGGGCGACCGGGATCGGAGCGAGCGCCGCGTCGTAGCCCTGCTCGGCGAGGGTCCCCATGAGGGCAGGAAAGCGGCCGCGGTCTATTGGGCGCAGGTCGAGGAGGGCCGTCCCGCGCGCCGCGATCTCGCGTGCCACGACGTCCCGCGGCGCGAGCTCGTCGGTGAAGCGCTCGCCGCGCTCGTCGAGCAGAAGTGCTCCTTCTCCCCGCAGCGCCTCCGACAGCAGCACCGAGGAGTCGACGAGCGTCGTCGGATGAAACTGCGTGAACTCGAGGCCCGCGACCGCTGCGCCCGCCCGGAAGGCGGCCGCGATCCCGTCCCCTACGGCCCCCGGCGGGTTCGTCGTCCGCTGCCAGAGGGCAG
>DASSQE010000041.1:0-2057 GCA_035702645.1 Gaiellaceae bacterium | reverse complement strand
GCGGATGATCCAGACGGTGAGCCATACGGGCTCGCCCTCGCGAGCTACCCCTCTCCTGCGAGCCTTCCTCCACCCGATGCGTAGCCTCTGGCCCAAGGGCGGCCTCTGGCGCCACCCCGACTTCCTGAAGCTCTGGTCGGCGGAGACCGTCAGCCAGTTCGGGACCCAGGTCTCGCAGCTCGCGATCCCGTTGGCAGCCGTCATCGTCCTCGACGCGACGGCATTTCAGGTCGCCGTGCTCGGGACAGTCGAGTTCCTCCCCTTCATGCTCTTCACCCTGCCCGCCGGCGTCTGGGTCGACCGCCTCCGGCGGCGCCCGATCCTCATCGCAGGCGACCTCGGACGAGGCGCGCTCCTCGCAAGCATCCCGATCGCCTACGTGTTCGGCGTCCTCACGCTCGGCCAGCTGTACGTCGTCGGGTTCCTCGTCGGGATCTGCACCGTCTTCTTCGACGTCTCCTACCAGTCGTACCTGCCTTCGCTCGTCGAGCGCGACCAGATCATCGACGGCAACTCCAAGCTCGAGATCAGCCGCTCGTCGGCGCAGATCGCCGGGCCTGGGTTCGCGGGTCTCCTCGTCCAGATCTTCACGGCGCCGTACGCGATCCTCGTCGACTCCTTGAGCTTCCTCGGCTCCGGGCTCTTCATCCTCGGGATCCGCAAGCGCGAGCCTCGCCCCGAGACTCACGCGGAGAGCGGAGAGAAACCAAGCCTGTGGACGGAGCTCCGGGAGGGCCTGCACTTCGTCCTCTCGAACCCCAACCTGCGCGCCCAGGCGGGCTGCACCGCGACGTCGAACTTCTTCTCGAACGTCGCGTTCGCGATCATCATCGTGTTCCTCGTCCGTAAGCTCGGGCTCTCGCCGGGCGTGATCGGGCTCACGATCTCGCTCGGAAGCGTGGGCTCGCTCGTCGCAGCCCTCACCGCGACCCGCATCTCGGCGAGGTTCGGGATCGGCCCCACCACGATCGCCAGCGCGGCGCTCTTCGGCCCGACGACCCTTCTGATCGCGTTCGCCCCCGTCGGGAACGAGGCGATCCCGTTCCTCGTCCTCGCACAGCTCCTCTTCGGGTTCACCGTGGTCGTCTACAACATCGTCCAGGTGAGCTACCGGCAGGCGATCTGCCCGCCGCGGCTCCAGGGCCGGATGAACGCGGTCATGCGCTTCATCGTCTGGGGAACGATCCCGCTCGGCTCCCTCGTCGGCGGCGTCCTCGGGAGCACGATCGGGCTGCGCCAGACGATGGTCGTCGGAGCGATCGGCGGCGGGCTCGCGGTCCTCTGGATCGTCTTCTCGCCGCAGCGCCACCTCCGCGAGATGCCCGAGCCGGTCGCGGACGAGCCGGCTGCGGCGGACGGGCGAGGCGACCTCGCGGCCCAGACCGCCGCCGAGCTCGCGTAGCGACGCGGGCTACTGTCCGACCGTGAGGCTCTGGCCGACCACCGGGCTCTGGCGCCACGGCGATTTCCTGCGGCTCTGGTCCGGCCAGACGATCAGCCAGTTCGGCTCGCAGATCTCACAGCTCGCGATCCCACTCGCCGCGATCATCGTGCTAGACGCGAGCGCGTTCGAGGTCGCGCTCCTGAGCGGGATCGAGTTTCTTCCCTTCCTCCTCTTGACGCTGCCGGCAGGCGTCTGGGTCGATCGGCTCCGGAAGCGTCCGATCCTGATCTGGAGCGACGTCGGCCGGGCGATCGCGCTCGTCTCCGTGCCGATCGCGTACGCCTTCGACGTGCTCACGATCGGACAGCTCTTCGTCGTGGGCTTCGTGGTCGGGTCGCTGACGGTGACGTTCGACGTCGCGTACCAGACGTACCTGCCGGCGCTCGTCGGCCGCAGCGAGCTCGTCTCGGGGAACTCGCTCCTCGAGATCAGCCGCAACGGCGCGCAGATCGCGGGGCCGGGCGTCGGAGGTGTTCTCGTCGGCGCGCTGACGGCGCCGTACGCGATCCTCCTCGACGCTGCGAGCTTCGTCGGGTCGGCCCTGCTTCTCTTCCGCATCCGCGCCCACGAGGCGCGGCCCGAGCCGGCCGAGCATCCCGACATGCTCCGAGAG
>DASSQE010000040.1:0-8103 GCA_035702645.1 Gaiellaceae bacterium | reverse complement strand
CCGACCGTCTTCGACGCTTCCCACGCCTCTCGTCGCTCCCGCGGGTCGTCGCTCTCCCGCAGGATCCGTTTGATCTCGTTGTCGTCCACCTCCTCTCCGCGGACGACGCCGCGATGCCGGACGAACCGGGATCCGACCGAGGCTTCGAGCTCGACGATGCGCTCGCGCAGCGAGGCCGGTACCTGATGGCGGAGCATGAGGTCGTGGAGGAGGTCGAGCCTGCGCCGCTCGGGCGAGGCGGTCGCCTCTCGGCGGGCCGACTCGACCGCGGCGAACGCCTCCGGGTCCGCCAACGCGTTCGAGTACGCGAGCTCACGCTCGGTCCGCCGGCGCTCGTTCTCCTCCGTCGCCTCGACGTTCGCGTCCCACCAGGCGACGTTGCGCGCCGCCGTGAGTGGAGCGAGCCGGGATTCGATCTCGGCGGCGACGCCTGCAGCCACGCGCGCAGTCTAGAGCGGCCATGGCCTCGCGTCCGACACCCCCCGCGGAGAAATGCGGGTTTCCGGGCGTCCGGTGTCAGACACCAGGCTGTACGGTCGTCTAGCGTTCGCCCCATGAGCGCCATCGCCACCGGAACGACCCCGTGGAGCTGGTACACGGACCCGACCGTGCTCCGCCTCGAACAGGAGCGCATCTTCCGCCGCTTCTGGCACTACGTCGGCCTAGCCTCGGACGTCGCCGAGCCTCGCTCGTTCCGGGCGACGCGCGTCGCCGACGTCCCCGTTCTGCTCGTCCGCGACGAGGAGGGAACGCTCCGCGCGTTCCTGAACGTCTGCCGCCATCGCGGCTCGCTCGTCTGCGAGGGCACGGGGACGCGCTCGACGCTGCAGTGCCCCTACCACGCCTGGACGTACGGGCTCGACGGCCGGCTTCTCTCCGCGCCGCGCTCCGACCGCGAGGGCGGGATCGAAAACGAGGAGCTCGGGCTGCTCGAGCTGCGGCTCGAGCACTGGGGGCCGTTCGTCTTCGTGAGCGCAGACCCGGACGGATCGCGGCTCGCCGACTTCCTCGAGGACGTCCCGGAGCGGATCGCCGCCGCCGGAATCGACGTCGACTCGCTCCGCTTCCTCACGCGCGCGGAATCCGAATACGACGCGAACTGGAAGATCTGCGCCGAGAACTTCCTCGAGTGCTACCACTGCCCGACCGCGCACCCCGGGTTCTCGGCGGTCATGGACGTCTCGCCGGACGCGTACCTGCTCGAGACCAGCGGCGGCCGGATGTCGCAGCACGGGCCGCCGCGACCCGAGCCGCGAGGCGCCTACGACCCGGCGGGTGAGGTCGAGAGCGGTCAGTTCCACCTGCTCTTCCCGAGCACGGTGATCAATGTCATGCCCGGAAGGCCGAATATCTCGATCGGGCCGATCTACCCTCTCGCGCCCGAGCGGACGTATCGCTTCCTCGACTACCTCGTCGCTCCGGACGCGGACGAGCGCTGGGTCGAGGACGCGCTCGCGTTCGATGCCGAGGTCGGGGCGGAAGACCGCGTCCTGGTCGAGCGCGTCCAGGCGGGCGTCCGCTCCGGTGTGCTCGACCAGGGGAGGCTCCTCCCGAGCTCGGAGCAGCTCGTCGCGCACTTCCAGTCGCTCGTCGTCGACGCGCTCGCCTGAACCCGCGAACGCCCGCCCGCTCGTCTAACGTCCCGGCCGCATGCGGTTCAGCCTCACGCCGAAGACGACCGAGTTCTACGCGCTCTTCTCCCGCGCCGGGCAGAACGCGCTCGACACGGCACGGCTCGTCGAGCGGCGATTTCGGGACCACCCGAGCTCGGACGTCACGCAGGACCAGGTGAAGGCCTTCGAAACCGTCGGTGACGGCCTCACCCGCGACCTGATCAACCTCCTGAACACGCAGTACGTCACGCCGTTCGACCGCGACGACATCTACCTGCTCGCGACGGAGATGGACGACGTCGTCGACTACCTCGAAGAGGCGTCCGACCTCCTCGGGCTGTACGGCGTCGAGATGCCCACGCGCCACGCCGTCGAGCAGTGCGCCCTCATCGTCCGGGCGTGCGAGCAGCTCGCGATCGCCTGCGAGAACCTGAAAGGGATGCGCGGCGTCCAGGAGGCACTCGTCCGGCTGAAGGCGTTCGAGGACGAGGGCGACCGCATCCTCCGCGACGCTCTCGGCGCGCTCTTCCGCGACGAGCGCATCGACCCGCTCATCGTGATCCGCTGGAAGGACATTTACGAGGGGCTCGAGCGCGCGCTCGACGCCTGTGAGACGGCAGCGAACGTGATCGCGAACATCGTGGTCAAGAACGCGTAGCGGAGATGGGCGGAAGCGACGTCACGCTCGTCGCGGTGATCGGGGTCGCCCTCTTCTTCGACTTCACGAACGGGTTCCACGACACGGCCAACTCCATCGCGACGAGCGTGTCGACGCGCGCGCTCTCGCCGCGCTTCGCGGTGCTCTTCTCCGCCGCGCTCAACTTCGCTGGGGCGTTCGCCTCGATCAAGGTCGCGGCCACGATCGCCACGGGGATCGTCGACTCGGACGCAATCACCCTCAGCATCATCCTCGCCGGCCTCGTGGGCGCGATCACCTGGAACCTCGTCACGTGGTTCCTGGGGCTCCCCTCGAGCTCGAGCCACGCGCTCATCGGCGGTGTCGCGGGTGCAGCGATCGCCGCACAGGGCTGGGGCGTCATCGAGTGGAGCGGCCTCTGGAACAAGGTCGTGAAGCCGTCCGTCCTCGCGCCCATCCTCGGCTTCGCGATCGCGATCGCGCTCATGTTCACGATCTTCTGGCTCATCCGTCGGCGCTCGCCGAGCAAGGTGAACCGCGTCTTCCGCCGTGCGCAGATCGTGTCCGGCGGCTTCGTCTCCTTCACGCACGGCGCGAACGACGCGCAGAAGACGATGGGGATCATCGCGCTCGCGCTCATCGTCTCCGGCCACCTGCAGGCGGAGCCGTTCACCGTCCCGACGTGGGTGATCTTCGCCTCGGGCACGGCGATGGCACTCGGCACCTATGCGGGTGGCTGGCGCATCATCAAGACGCTCGGGACGCGGATCGCCAAGATCGACCCGCCCCAGGGCTTCGCAGCACAGACCGCCTGCGCCGGAATCCTGTGGACGACCGCGCACCTCGGCTTTCCGGTCTCGACGACGCACACCATCTCGGGCTCCGTGATGGGAGCCGGCGCCAGCCGGCGGTTCTCTGCGGTCCGCTGGGGCGTGGCCGGGAACATCGTGGTCGCGTGGATCCTCACCCTCCCGGCGGCGGCCGCAGTCGGGGCGCTCATGGAGCGCGTCAGCCGCATGCCCCACGGAGACGTGGTCGTCGTGCTGCTCGCGGCGGCGATCTCCGCCACTGCGTTCCTGGGCCGCCGGTACGA
This sequence comes from Gaiellaceae bacterium, assembly GCA_035702645.1. Classification (GTDB taxonomy): domain Bacteria; phylum Actinomycetota; class Thermoleophilia; order Gaiellales; family Gaiellaceae; genus GMQP-bins7. The sequence goes on along the minus strand of DASSQE010000040.1, from coordinate 4,760 downwards.
GACGCGACGCCGTCTCGTCCCGGCACACGAGTCGGCGTAGGACGACTCGCCACCCGGGCCGCGGCGGCCGCACCGCGTGCAAAGACGGCCTGTCCGCGGCAAGATGTGAGGCGGTGGCCACCGACAAACCACGCGCTCCGGCCGATCCCGCCGCCCCGCCCGTGCTCGCGGTCGACGTCGGGGGCTCGCACGTGAAAGCGCTCCTGAACGGAGAGCCCGAGCGGCGGCGATTCGTCACCCCGAAGCGGCTCTCCGCCGCCGACATGGTGGCCGGCGTGCACGACCTGACCCAGAACTGGTCGTACACCGTCGTCTCGGTGGGCGTCCCCGCTCCGGTCCTCGCGGGCAAGGTCTTCCGCGAGCCCGTCAACCTCGGGTCCGGCTGGGTGGGGTTCGACTTCGAGGCGGCGTTCGGCAAGCCGACGAAGGTGATCAACGACGCTGCCATGCAGGCGCTCGGGAGCTACGAGGGCGGGCGGATGCTCTTCCTCGGACTCGGAACCGGTCTGGGATCGACCATGATCGTGGACGGAGTCGTCGAGCCGTTGGAGCTCGGCCACCTGCCGTACAAGAAGGGGACCTACGAGGACTACGTCGGGCGGCGCGGCCTGAAGCAGCTCGGTACCAAGAAATGGCGCAAGGCCGTGCAGGAGACGATCGCGAGCTTCGTCGCAGCGCTCCAGCCCGACTACGTCGTGCTGGGCGGGGGAAACGCGGAGGACCTCGGCGACCTCCCCTCCGGGGTCCGGCTCGGCGACAACGAGAGCGCGTTCCTCGGCGGCTTCCGCATGTGGCTCGACGAGAAGCCCGCGAAGAAGGCCGGGCCTCCGCGCAAACCGAAGATTCCCGCACCCGCGCCGCCGGTCGACGGCAGCTGAGACGCAGCGCGCGCGAGGCGGCCCCGGATCAGTTCGGCGAAGCAGCGCGCGCCGGACGTTCACCCGATCGAGGCGCCGTACCGACAATATGAAGACGATGGCGACCGACGTCCGCCCGGAAGAGCTCGAGCCGCTCCTCAACCGCGAGCTCTCGATGCTCGACTTCCACGCGCGCGTGCTCGAGCTCGCGGCCGACCAGTCGACACCGCTGCTCGAGCGCGTTCGTTTCTGCGCGATCTTCTCGACGATCCTCGACGAGTTCTTCCAGGTGCGGGTCGCCGGGCTGCTCGGCCAGGCGGAGTCCGGCCTCGCGATGCTCTCGCCCGACGGCCTGACCCCCCAACAGACGCTCGCCAGCATCCGAGAGCGCGTGCTCGAGCTGACCGCTCGGCAGTCGCGCCTCTGGAAGCGCGAGCTGCGGCCGGCGCTCGCATCGGCGGGGATCGAGATCGGCGGCGTCGAGGACTGCTCCAAGCGCGAGCTCGAGGGACTCGAACGCCGTTTCAACCGGGAGATCTACCCTGTCCTGACGCCCCTCGCGGTCGGTCCCGGCCAGCCCTTTCCGTACATCTCGGCCCTCTCGCTGTCACTCGCGCTCTTCGTCGCGGACGCCGAGTCGGGCGAGGAGCGGTTCGCGCGCGTAAAGATCCCCGAGGGCCTCCCCCGATTTGTCGACGTCGGTGGGCGGGGTCTGTACATCCCGCTCGAGCAGGTGATCGCGCACTTCCTGCCGCACCTCTTCCCGGGCGTGGAGATCGTCGAGCGCGCCGTCTTCCGCGTCACGAGGGACGCCGACTTCGAGGTCTCGGACGACGCCGCCGACCTCCTCGAGGCCGTGGAGAGCCAGCTTCGACAGCGGCGGTTCGGCGACGTCGTGCGGGTGGAGGTGAGCCGGTCGGCATCGTCGGAGATGGTGGACCGGCTGACTCGAGGCCTGGGCGCGGACGAGACGCAGATCTACCGCATCGAGAGCCCCCTCGACCTGTCCGAGCTCACGGAGATCGTCGCCCTCGACCGCCCTGACCTGAAAGACCCGCCATGGATTCCCGTGATCCCGCCCAGGCTCCTCGCGGCGCAGACCGATGGCCCCCGGATGTTCGACGAGATCCGCCGCTCGGACATCCTCGTCCATCAGCCGTACGAGTCGTTCAGGGCGAGCTTCGACGTCTTCGCACGGGCGACGGTGGTCGACCCGGCCGTCATCGCCGTGAAGACCGCCGTCTACCGCACGAGCGACGACAGCGCTCTGGTCAACTCGCTCATCGAGTGTGCCGAGGAGGGCAAGCAGTCCGTCTGCCTCGTCGAGCTCAAGGCGCGCTTCGACGAGCGACGGAACATCGAGTGGTCGCGCGCGATGGAGCAGGCGGGCGTCCACGTGGTCTACGGGTTCCCCGACCTGAAGATTCACGCGAAGATGACGCTCGTCGTCCGTCGCGAGGGCGACGGCCTACGCCGCTATGCGCACATCGCCACGGGGAACTACCACGCCGCGACGGCGCGGTCGTACGAGGACGTCGGAATCTTCACGGCCGACGAGGAGATCGCGGCGGACGTCGCCGACCTCTTCAACTACCTGACCGGCTTCGGCCGGCCGACGAAGTTCCGCAAGCTCCTCGTCGCGCCGTTCACGCTCCGGACCGGGCTGATCGACGAGATTCGTCGGGCCGCAGACGCCGCGAAGGCAGGAGAGAAGGCGCGCATCCGCCTGAAGGTGAACCACCTCGTCGACGCAGAGATCGTCAACGAGCTGTACGCCGCGTCGCAAGCCGGTGCCGCCGTCGAGATCGCCGCCCGGTCGACCTGCGCGCTGCGACCGGGAGTCGCAGGGCTGTCGAAAAACATCCACGTTCGGTCGATCGTCGGGCGGTACCTCGAGCACAGCCGGATCTACTCGTTCAAGGCCGGCGACCGGACGACGACCTACGTGGGCAGCGCCGACCTCATGCAGCGGAACCTGGACCATCGCATCGAGGTGCTCGTTCCGATCGAGAGCTCCAGAGTGCGCAAAGAGGTGCACGCGATCCTGGACAGCGTGTTCGAGGACGAAGCGTCCGCGTGGGTGCTCGGACCCGACGGGACGTGGTCCGCGCCCGAGCCGACCGGCGAGAAGGCCCACTCCCACCACGCGATGATGATGAGGCGCGCGCAAGCTCGCAGTCGCCGCGGGGCCCGGGTGCGGCGCGTGCGCTGAGACCGAGCCTCACGCTCCGAGGACGACCGAGTGCGTGCGCATCGCGGTCCTCGTCAGGGGTCGTGGGCTTCCCACGCGTCGACGACCGCGCGGTCGCGAGGGTACGTCAGCGCCTCTCGTGCCTCGGCCGGCGTCAGCCACCGTGCTTCGTCCACCTCGTGCTCGAACGTGAGCCGCCCTCCGACCGGACGCATGAGCCAGTAGCGCACCCGCTTCGGCCTGCCCTTCGCATCTCGGTAGGTCGTCGCGGGGAGCTCCTCGAGCAGCTCGCACACGAGGCCCGTCTCCTCCTCCACCTCTCGGATCGCGCACTGCTCGTCGCTCTCGTCCCGTAACGCCTTGCCCTTCGGGAACGACCAGTCGTCGTATCGGGGGCGGTGGACGAGAAGGATCTCGGTCGTCCCGTCGCCCTGCACCACCACGCCGCCCGCAGCCCTGATCACGGCTTCCGCCGCGTCGCCGCCCGGCCCTCTCGAGCCACCTGTTTCCAGGCCTTCGGCCATGCACTGCGCGATCGGCGGCGGCGAGCCTTCTCGCGCGCGACGAGTCGCTTCACGGCTCGGCCGTCTTCGCCGGCTGACGCTGCCCACGCCCTGAACCGCTCCGACGCAACGCACGCGTCCTGGTGCTCGCCCAGGACGTCCTGGAGCTTCTTCGCCGCCTCGACGAAGCGCCGTCCCGGGTCGCCGAGCTCGTGCACAGCGAGCTCCGCCGCGTAGCGCGCTCGCTTGGCGCGGATCCGCGCTCGGTGGAGCTCCCGATCGGTCGAATCGCCGTCGAGGCGAGCGAACGTTCGACGCAGGCGGTCGAGCTCGTGGGACCAGACACTCGCCAGCGTCTCGGTGCTCGGGTCCGGCGCGGCCGGCGGCTCTGAGGCGGCCTCCAGGCGGTCGAGCAGGCGAAGGTACCGCTCGTCGTCGAGCGCCGCGATCGCTTCCTTACGAGCAGACGCCAGCTCGCTCTCGAGCGACTCGACGAGGTCGCCGAGGCGGTCCTCCTCGCCGAGGGTGGCGAGGTCCTCGTGCAGGTGCTCGAGCAGGACGTCGAGATCGCGGACCGGCCCGAGCGCCGAGCCGAGCCAGCCGAGCTCCGCCCGCAGGCCCTCCGCCCAGTCGGAGTCGACGAAGGGACGCGCGACTCTGAGGAACGCGCGAGCCCGCCGCGTCGCGACGCGCATCTGGTGGACGTCCTCCGCGTCGATGCCGAGCCGCACCCCGGGGTCGTGCACGAGAAGCTGGCGATACTGCCGAGCCAGAGAGACGCCGACCGCCTCGATCGGGGTCGCATCCGGCGCAACCTCCTGCGGCTCCACGGGATGCGCGAGCTCGAGCGCACGGAAGAGCTTCGGCTCGAATGCGACCGGCACCGTCGCGCCCGCCTGCCGCAGGGCCTTCTCGAGGCGACGGAGCGTCCGCTCGTCACCGTCGAGGAGCTCGACCTCGAGCTCCCGGAAGCGGCCCGTGATCCGCTGGCCGTCGAGGATCGCGACGGAGTCGTCCACGATCTCGGCGCCATCCGTTCGAATGCTCTTCCGCCAGGTCTTCAGCCGCGCGACCCGGGTCAGCGACTCGCCGCGCAGGTATGCCGTGAGGAGCACGACGAGGCTCGCAGGTGCGCGTCCCGGAGGGCCATGCTCCTCCAGCTCGACCCGCGACGCTCCCTTCGGGAGCTTCAGCTGCCACATCCCGGCG
>DASSQE010000039.1:0-19297 GCA_035702645.1 Gaiellaceae bacterium | reverse complement strand
GAAGCGGCAGACGGCGACTCGGGCTCGGTCTCGACGAGCAGGGCGCCTTCCGGCGATCGCCGGCGCAACCCCTCGACCACTCCCAGGCAGGCGACCTGCGCGACCTCTGCCAGCTCCTCTTCGCTGCGGACGCGACCGCTCAGGTACTCGACCAGGAGCACACCGATCAGCGTCGCGAACATGCCGAACAACACTGCGATCGCGACGATGATTCCCGTCTTCGCTCGAATCCGCGTGGCCGTGTCGGCGGGGTCGATCACGCGCAGCTGCCCTGCCGCCGGCGACACCGTCCCGGCCGTCGCCAGCGTCGCGAGATTCGAGGCCAATGAGTTCGCGATCTTCGTCGCGAGCTGCGGGTTGTCGTCCTGAACGCGGATCGAGAGCACCCTCGTCACCGCGTTCGCGGTCGTGCGCACGTGCGAATCCAGCTGGGTCGTGCTCAGCGGCAACTTCAACTGAGAGATCGTCGCCTGGAGCACCTTGCCGCTCGAGGCGAGCTGCGCGTAGCTCTGCGCGAGCTGGCCCGAGGCCTTCAGGGTGTCGAAATTGGTGTTGATCGGGCCGACGAGCAGCTCGACCTTTGCCTCGTAGCTCGGCTTCTGCTGCGACACGAACGCGTAGCCGGCGATTCCGGCGACGACGCCTCCGACGAGCAACAGCGCCCACCAACGCCGGACGACAGGCAGAAAGACGCTCAGCCTGGGCGACACGACACTCGATTCATCCTTTCCTCCCCCAGCAAGGCTGCGACCCCTGCGCCGCCGTCGATTCCTCTCGGCCGAAGTGTAGGGAAGTTTTCGCCGGCGCCAAGACCTATCGCCCCCGAGAGATCTTCAGCGCCAGTTTGCGGACGAGCTTGCCGAGCTCGACGACGCCTGGGCGCGGGTCCGCGAGCGAGAGGACGTCGTATCCGTCCCGCGGATCGACGAGGCGCACTGCCGCGGCGACCGCATCGCGACGTGGCGGCGTCGGCAGAAACGCGTAGCGTTTTCGACCGCGCAGGACCGAGCCGATCCAGATCGCTTCCAGCGGGAGATTCCGTGAGCGCACACCCGTCGCATACGTCGGCGCAGTCACCTCGCCGTTCTGCTCGCGACCGAGGTAGAGGTCGGCCATGCGGGCGGGGAAGTCGACGCCGCTCTTCACCGCGAGCGGGAGAGATCCCCAGATCCGGCCGTTGATCTCCATCAGTCTCGGCCCGTCGGCGCCGACGCGGAACTCGACCATCGCGAGCCCCGTCCACCGAAGCGCGGAGAGCAGTCGGCGCGAGTAGTCGTAGAGGACGGGATCGAGCGGCACGCTTTCGCGGAACGAGCTCGCGCCGCCCGTGACGGGTACCTCGCGGAGCCGGCGATGTTGAAAAGCGGCGAGGGGACGGCCGCGATCGAGGAGCATCTCGACCCCGTGACCTTCTCCGCGAACGTACTCCTGGAGCAGGACCTGGCAGCGGCCCTCGAACGGCGCGATCCGATGCGCGAGCTCCTCCGGGCCTGCGGAGTAGGCCACCTCGAAGGCCTCGATCGACCCGGCCTCGTACGACCGCGACGAGAGCGGCTTGAGCACGAGAGGCGAGCCGAGTCGTCCTGCCTTCTCCTCGGCTTCGGCGCCCGTCGCAACCGCAACGGTCCGTGGTGTGGGCACCCCGAGCTCGGCCGCGAGCTCGAGGGTCGCGAGCTTGTCCGCGACCGCCCTCAGTGCATCCGGCTCGGGGATCGCGAGAGCGCAGATCCCGGCGAATCGCTCTCGCGCGCCGGCGACCGGCAAGAGAATCTCGTCCGTCACCGGGACGAGCAAGTCGACGCTTCGGTCGCGGGCCGCGCTCAGCAGCGTCTCGAGCGCCGCTTCAGGTGCCACGCGCGGAGAGGGGTAGCGGAGCCGCTCTGCCGCATAGCGCGAGTAGAACCCCGGGCTTCGCGCGTCGGCGTCGGCGGCGATGACGTGGAAACCCCTTCGCCCGAGGGAGCGGATGACGGCGATCGCGCTGCCGAGGCCGGCGTCGGTCACGAGCACCCGGGGCTGTCGCGCCGTGCGGCTCACGCCTCCGCCCCGCGCGCGCCCGCTCCGCGGCTCCGGGCGAACGCCTCGATGCGGGCCGCCACCTCGTCCGAGACCTCGTCGAGTGGCCTGTCCGCGTCGACCGACGCGAAGTTGCGGACGAGCCCCGCCAGCTCGAGGTAGTCGCGGCGCCGGCGCTCGAGCAGCTCGATCGTCCCCTCGCCCTTGCGCGCGAGCAGCACCTCGGCCGGCGCGTCCAGGTAGACGACGAGGTCCGGCTGAGGATAGGCGTGGGCGAGCAGCACGCCGTGGATCCGCCGGCTCAGGGGACGCGCTTTGCCTCGTGCGATGTCGTAGGCGTAGTAGTCGGCGAAGAAGTGACGGTCGAAGAGAACGACCGTGCCGTGGCGGAGGTGACGCCACGCGAGCCACTGGCGATACCACTCCTCGGCCAGACGGTTGCCGAGCCGAAGCGAAGACTTCACCGACGCGCGCGTCCGTCCGAGGGCTCCTTGCGGCCTCGTGTGGAGCTTGTCCGGATCGGGTGGTCCTGCGTCGTCCCGCACCCCCCGGGCGCGCTTGAGCTTGCGCAGGAGTCGCGTCGTCGGCAAGAGGTGGTTGCTGCCTTCGGGGTTGACTCCCATGTAGAGGTACTTGACCGGCATCGGCAGCGAGCTCTCCAGGCGGCGAGCGATCGTCGTCTTCCCCGCGCCGTCGGGGCCGATCAGCGCCACGGTGAACGAGCGTGTGGGGCGCGCGCCTCTCATCTGCAGTACGGGCTGATGGCGTCGAACAGGGCAGGGATCGATACCGGGTACGGGTGCTCGACCGCATAGGTCGGCTTGCCGGCGAGCAGCTGGCACAGCCGCTCCCGCTGGAGCGACTCGGCCTGCTCGAGCAGCGGATTGGCGAGCTCCGGAAAGGCGAATCGGAACTTGAGGTAGTAGGCCATCAGAGGCATCCGCTCGTGTTGGAGCGAGAACACCATCCGGCGTGCGACCTCGTCCGAGTCGACCGGGCGCACGACGATCTCGGGCGCCTCGTGGCTCCCGACGAAGAAGAGGTGGTCGAACGGTGCTGCGAGCGGGCCGAAGCCGGTGCCGAACAGGCGACGGGGGTCGACGTCCACGAACAGCTGGCTCTCCAGTACGGGAAAGATCCGGCGCAACGCGACCGCGGGAAACGCGTCACCGAGCGTTCCGTCGGGAACGAACCGTTCGAGCGATCGGAACGACCGCAACGCCCGCAGCCGGCGTCGATCTCCTCCCCGGATCGCCTCGCGATATTGGGGAAGCTGGCGAAGGTGCCAGTCCCAGACCCGGATCGGCTCCGGGATCCCGTAGACGCGCTCGCCGTCGGCGTCGAGGTAGACCCACTCGTCCCCGACGTACTCGGCCCCGCGGGCCGCGAACGCGAGGAGCGTCTCCGTCTTGCCGCCCTTCGACCAGCCCGTCGCGACCACGCCACGGCCGGCGAAGCTGAAGGCCGCCGCGTGCAGAGGAAGCGCTCCGTTCGCGAGGACGGTGAGATTCAGGATGGGAATCAGGAGGGGCACGGCCGGAAGGCCCCGCTCGCACACGATCTCGGGCCGGTCGCCGATCTCGTGGAACCCGATCCGAACGCGTGCACGCGTCTTGTGCTTCGCGCGCAGCACGAGGAACGCCTCGTCCGTGAACCCGGCGTCGTCGACGCCGAGCAGGTGCAGACGCCCCGGATCGAGGCGATCGACGAAGCGGACGACGATGTCCGGCTCGCGATCGAGCGTCGCAGCTATCGGGCCGAGCTGGCGGGAGACCGTGGCGGCGTCGTCGGGAGAGGCGTCGAGCAGGCGTACACCCGCGAGACCGTGGAGATCGAAGTCGAACTCACCTCGCCTTGTCGCCAACGCCTTCTCCTCGGACATCTGGGACACGGCTACCGACCGACGAGCACGCGGGCGACCCGGAAGCGGAGCAGCTCCGGGAACGTCTCGCCGACGCGGAGAAGGTGGCGATTGGCCCCGAGCACGAGCAGCGAGCCGAGAGCGGCGAGCACGAAGCCGATGACGAAGCTCGGCGAGGCAGCGACCTGGACGACGAGGAGCGTGCCCGCGGCGAGCGCAATGCTCAGGTACAGCCTCGCGTAGCGCCACTTGAAGAAGCTGAGCCCCGCTCGCCGCAAGCCGTACTGCTTGAGGAGGTTGTGCAATACGAGCGTGCTCGAGGTGCCGATCGCCGCGCCGAGAGCGCCGTAGTGGGGAATGAGGACGAAGTTGAGAGCGAGATTGAGAATCGCTGCGAAGAGGTTGATCCAGACGATGTACCAGACCAACCCGATCACCTTCAGCGTGACGCCGTTGTTTCCGACCGCGGACTGGAAGAAGTAGCCGAGGGCGAGCAGCGCGAGGTACTGACCCGAAGCCTCGTAGCGAGCTCCGTAGAGGGTCGTCGTCAGCGGGGTCGCGAGCGAGAACGTGAGGGCGAAGATCGGGAAGGTGACGATCGCGATCCACGCGGCCGTTCCCCAGTAGGTCTCGTCCAGTCCGTCGTTGTCGGCCCTCGCGAAGAGCCGGGCCGCCGCAGGCGTGAAGAGGATCGTGAAGCTGGCCAACACGAGCGTGTTCATCTGCGCGAGGGGACCGATCACGCGGAGCGCGCCCACCTCCGTCGCCCCCTGGTAATGCCCGAGCAGCACCGCGTCGGACGTGTTCATCACCGTGTAGACGAGATCGGACGTCAGGAGGGGGACCGTGAAGGCGAGCACCTCGCGCACGGGGAAGTCCACGTCGCGGAAGCTCCAGCGCTCGAGAATGCCGAGCTTGCGAAACTCGCGGTAGAGGATGACGGTGTAGACCACGACCCCGATCGCCCCCGCCACGACGTAGCCCACGGCCAGGAACTTCACCCCCGCACCGCCGAGGACGAGCATCAGGACCACCGCGAGCCTGAGTGCCGGGGCCAGCACGTACCGTCGGACGAAGATCGCGCGGGGCCTGGAAAAGACCGCGAACAGGCCGGTCTGAAGCCCGTCGAGCGCCTGCAGAGGAGCGAGGAAGATGAGGATCAGGACGAGTGCGGCGGCGTGGTCGCCCTGGACCACCGTCGATCCGAGAATCGTCTGCATGCCGTAGACGACGAGCACCGCTGCGAGTGACAGGGAGGCAACCGTCCCGACCACCATCACGAGCGTCCCGAACGCCTTGGCATGCTCGTCGCGCTCGTCGTAGATCGGGACGAAGCGGGTCACGGCCCGGTCGAGGCCGAAGACGACGATGCTCTGGATGAGCGCGACGATCGAGAGCGCATAGGCGAACGCGCCGTAGTCCGCTTTCGTCAGGTACCGCACGATCAGGATCTGGATCGCGAAGTTCGCGGCCAGCGAGATCAGCCGTCCGAAGAGCATGAGGCTCGATCCGCGGACCTGCTTCCTGGTCGTTCCTGCCCGAGGGAGGGCGCCGACGGCGTCCGCCGACGGCTCGACGGTTGCGGCCACGGCTAGTGCCCGCAGCCTCGGGCGGTGCGCGCGAGGGCAGCCATGCTTCCGACCGCGCGGGGCGGCAACTGTTGCCTTGTTTCCGCCGCGGTCACACCCTGCTGATGCCGAGCCCTTCGATCTTGACCCGCTTCTTGAGGCTCTTCAGCAGGATCTGCACCGATCCGCTCCGCACCCTCCCGAACCGTGCGATGGGGAAGATCTGCCGCTTCGCAACGAACGGGTAGTCGAGGCTGATCGTCCGGACCGCCTTCCCGTTCCACAGGACCGTGACCGACCCGCAAGCCGGGCACCTGGTGGCGACGAGGGCGAGTGAGCGCCCGACGACGTGGGGGACGGTCAGCGTTGCCCCTCTCGACCTCGAATAGGCGTAGCGCGAGCCGAAGTACCCGCCCCCTCGCTGGAGCAGCCAGGCGCCTCGCCGAACGAACGACGACACGCCGATCGGGATCGCCGTGCAGCGGTCGGCGCTCCAGGCGGAGGTGTTGCCTGCGAGATCGGTCGCCCTGACGGAGAAGCAGTACGTCGACCCCGCGGCGGCCAAGAAGGCGGCCGACCTCGACTTGACCTGCGATCTCCACTGGGTGTACGGGCCGAAGCCGTGACCCAGCGAAGCTCGCCGATATCGCACGTCGAAGGTTGCGACCCCGCTCTCGGCGTCCTTGCCCGTCCAGGCCACGGTGAGCTGCAGGCCGTTCTGGAACGGCCGCGTCATGTCGGCGCCGGTGATGTGGACGTCGGTGGGCGGGTTCGTCTCGGTCACCTTTGTGGTGACGAGAACCTGTTGGTTCGACGTGTTCGGATCGGGGGAGCTCGTCGTCACCGATGCGGAGGCGGTCACGGTGGGGCCGAGGCCCGGATTGACCACGATCGTCGCCTGCGCCTGCGCCTTCGGCTCGATCCGGTCGAGGCGGCAGACCACCCTGTTCCCGGCCAGGTCGCAGACTCCCTGGGTGGGCTTGGCCGAGACGAGCGCGGTCTTCCGGCCCGAGACGAGGAGCCTGAAGTTGACGCTGGACGCCCGCTCCGGGCCGTCGTTCGTGACCGTGACGGCATACGTCAGGCTCTGACCCACGGCGACCGGATCCGGGCTCGCGGTGACGGCGATGCCGACGTCCGCGGGACCGGCGGTGACGGACGCCGGACCGGCCGGACGAGCCGAGGACTGGCCGGCCAGTAACGCCGCCGCTAGAGCCATGGGGAGCCCGAGAGCAGTCATCCGGCGCAGCATCGGGCGGCGCGCGGGCTGCGCAGGCTCAGACTGATCGGTTTTCACGTGCAACCCTCCCCCTTGTTGGGCCCCCCGTCGCCCCACAGCGTGCGTGTTCGTCGGGCCGCCTGTCAACCCCGAACCCGACCGCACGGTCGGCCCCAATGCCTGTCGGTTCGGAGGCTCGGGCTTGACGTGTGTGCGTGCGACGGCAGAATGACAACGTGGGGGTGTCCGCTGCCCTTGCGCACGTCGCACGGACAGCGGGGAGCGGTTGCGGCAACGGCACGACTAAGGGGGAGAGGGTCTATGCAGCACGTACTCGTGACGCAGACGGGCGGACGCGCCAGCCGCCGGTGGCGACACGCACGAGGCACGTCGTGAGTGGCCCCGTCGGAGCGAGCGAGCCGGGGCGGCGCATCCTCGTCGTCGGTCTCGACTGTGCGACCCCGGAGCTCGTTTTCGACGCGTGGCGCGACGATCTCCCGACGATTCGCGGGCTGATGGAGCGCGGCGCCTGGGGGCGGCTCGAGAGCACCGTCCCGGCGATCACCGTCCCCGCCTGGTCGAGCATGATGACCGGCCTCGATCCGGGCCAGCTCGGGTTCTACGGGTTTCGCAACCGGCGCGATCACACCTACGACGGAATGCGAATCGCCGACTCGCGCGCCGTACAGGATCCACGCGTCTGGGACATCCTGAGCGCCGCGGGCAAGCGCGTGGGCGTGATCGGCGTTCCGCAGACGTACCCGGTTCGGCCCGTCAACGGCGAGCTCGTGAGCTGCTTCCTGACCCCCGGTGCGGACAGCGAGTACACGTTCCCTCAGGATCTCAAGCAATCGATCGAGAGTTGGATCGAGGGCCCGTTTCTCGTCGACGTCCCGAACTTCCGCTCGGACGACAAGAGCCGCATCCTCGCGGACATCTACGCGATGGCGGAACAGCGGTTCGCGATCTGCCGGGAGCTACTCAGGACGCGAACATACGACTTCTTCATGTTCGTCGACATGGGGGTCGACCGGATTCATCACGCGTTCTGGCGCTACATGGATCCGTCGCACCCGAAGCACGAGCCCGGCAGCCCGTTCGGCCCGGCCATCCACGACTACTACGTCTTCGTCGACCGCAACATCGGTGAGCTCCTGACGCTCGTCGACGACGACACGATCGTGGTCGTGGTCTCGGACCACGGCGCTCGGCCGATCGTCGGCGGGATCTGCGTGAACGAGTGGCTGATCGAGCAGGGCTACCTCGCTCTCGCCGACTACCCCTCTGATCTGCGCTCGCTCCACGACTGCGACATCGACTGGTCGAGGACGAAGGCATGGGGCGAGGGCGGGTACTACGGCCGCGTCATGATGAACGTCAAGGGGCGGGAACCGGCCGGGATCATCGAGCCCGAGGACTACGAAGCGGAGAGAGCGGAGCTCGCAGCGAAGCTCGAGCACATCACCGATCCGGAAGGCCGCGAGATCGGGACGCGCGCGTATCGGCCCGAGGACGTCTACGTCTCGGTGAAGAACGTCTCGCCGGATCTGATCGTCTACTTCGGCGACCTCGCGTGGCGCTCGGTCGGCACCGTCGGGTTCCGCTCCGTCTGGACGTTCGAGAACGACACGGGCCCGGACGACGCCAATCACGCCCAGCACGGGATCTTCGTGTACTTCGACCCGCTCGATCCGGGCGGTGGTCGTCGGCTCGCGGACGTCAGCATCTACGACGTGGCACCCACGTTGCTGGGGGTATTCGAGCAGTCGCCCCCGGAGCGCGGCCGCGGCGGGGCGATCGAGCTCGACCGGGGATACAGCGCGGACGAAGAGGCGGAAGTGACGAGTCGCCTGCAGGACCTCGGATACCTGTGAGCCGGGCCCCGTCCATATCGTGACCGGTGCGTCGCAGGTCTCGGCGGAGGCTGATCACTTCTCGGCGCGAGGCGCCCGCGGACGACGCGTGCTCGTCATCGGGCTCGACGGGGTGCCGTACACCTACGTCAAGAGCCTCATGGACGCCGGCGAGCTCCCGAACTTCCGCGCGATCGTGGCGGAGGGAACGCTCGCTCAGATGGAGACGACGCTTCCGAATGTCTCGTCGGTCGCGTGGGCGACATTCATGACCGGAAAGAATCCGGGAAAGCACAACATCTACGGCTTCGTCGATCGCGTCCCTCGTTCCGGGAAGATCTTCATCCCCACATCGAGAGACATGCGCAGCGCAGCGCTCTGGGAAATCGTGGGAGCGTCCGGGAAGCGCGTGTTTGCGATGAACGTCCCGACGACCTACCCGCCGCGGCCTGTGAACGGCATCGTCGTCGGTTGCTTCCTCAGCCCGAGCGTCGAGAAGGCCGCTCCGACGCAGGAAGTCGCCGACGCGCTCAAGCGCCTCCGATACTGCGTCGACGCCGACTCGTCACGGGCGCACGAGGACAAGGACGCCTTCCTGAGCCACCTCGACGAGGTGTTCGAGAGACGCATCGACGCGATGCGGTATTTCTGGAACCAGGAGCCGTGGGACTTCTTCATGGCCCACGTGATGGAGACCGATCGGCTTCATCACTTCTTCTGGCGCGAGATGGAGGAGGGTCACCCGCGCTTCCGCCCGGCCTTTCTCGACTTCTACCGGCGTGTCGACGACCTCCTCGGCGAGGTTCGAACCTGGCTCGACGACGACACGGTGCTCGTGATCGTCTCCGACCACGGGTTCTGCTCGATACGACAGGAGGTGTACGTCAACAGGTGGCTGCAGCAGAGCGGGTTCCTCGACTATACGAACGGCACGCCGCGTTCGCTCGAGGACGTCTCGCCGCGCAGTGTGGCGTACAGCCTCGACCCGGGCCGCATCTTCCTCAACCTCCGAGGCCGAGAGGCGAACGGCGTCGTCGCGCCCGGGAGCGAGTACGAGCGCGTCCGAGACGAGATTGCCGAATCGTTCGCGGGGTTGGTCGATCCGGAGACCGGCGAACCGATGGTGGAGCGTGTCGTCCGTCGCGAGGAGCTCTACGAAGGGCCCTGCGCAACATCGGCTGCGGACCTGGTGCTGGCGATGCGTGAGGGCTACGACCCGAAGGGCGCCTTCGGAACGGAGACGTTGACCTTCCGAGGCGACACCCTCGTCGGCATGCACACCACTCCCGATGCGCTCTTGTTCGTCGAGGGTGCGCACGGATTCGTCCGCCGGCCGACGATCGCCGACGTTGCGCCGACGATCCTCGAGATCCTCGGGATCCCCACGCCGCCCGACATGGACGGGACGACGCTCCTCGACGGAGAGGGGCACCGGTGAGCTCGTCGACGACGCAGGGGCGCGACCGTTCACAGGTCGGAGCGACCGACGCACTCGGAAACGGACAGCCGCCTCGCCCGCCGTCGGAGCGAGGATCGGAGCAGCTCGTCGAAGGACGCGCCCCGTCGCCGTCGACGCGATTGAAGGTCGCGTACGTCATGTCGCGATTCCCCAAGCTGACGGAGACGTTCATCCTCTACGAGATCGTCGCGCTCGAGAAGATGGGAGTGGCGACCGAGCTGTATCCGCTCCTGCGCGAGCGTCAATCGTGTACGCACCCGGAGGCGGACAGCCTCGTTGAGCGCGCTCACTACTTCCCCTTCGTCTCGTGGCCGATCATCCGGAGTCAGCTCTCGTTGCTGCGTCGGAAGCCGCTCACGTACCTCGGTGCACTCTGGGCAGTCCTCCGCGGAACGTGGGGAAGCCTGAATTTCTTCGTCGGAGCGCTTGCGATCTTTCCGAAGGTCGCGCACGCAGCGCTGAGGATGGAGGAAGAGGGCGTGACGCACGTGCACTGCCACTTCGCAAACCATCCCGCGGCTGCCGGGTTCGTCATCCACCGCCTCGTCGGCATCCCGTACAGCTTCACGGCACACGGGACCGACCTCCACGTCGAGCGCCGGATGCTGCCCCAGAAGGTCGAGGAGGCCGCATTCGTCCGTGCGATCTCCGAGTTCAACCGCGATCTGATCCTCGACGAGTGCGGCGGTCGCTGGAGCGAGAAGCTCGTCCTCCTCCACTGCGGGGTGGACACCTCGCTCTTTCGGCCGCCCGATCCGCCCCAGACGATGTCGTCGGAAACCCGGCTCGAGATCCTCTGCGTCGGCACGCTCTACGAGGTCAAGGGCCAGACGCACCTGATCGAGGCGTGTCGCCTGCTTGCCGAGCAGGGCGTCGACTTCGTATGCCACCTGGTCGGCGACGGCCCGGACGAAGCAAAGCTTCGCGCCCAGGTGGAGGCCGCCGGGCTCGGCGAGAGGGTCGTGTTCACGGGGCCGCAGCCACGGGCCGAGGTTGCGAGGCTCATGCGCTCGGCGGACGTCCTCGTCCTTCCGAGCGTCGGCGACAGTCAAGGTCGACGCGAA
This sequence comes from Gaiellaceae bacterium, assembly GCA_035702645.1. GTDB lineage: Bacteria > Actinomycetota > Thermoleophilia > Gaiellales > Gaiellaceae > GMQP-bins7. The sequence continues at coordinate 8,257 of DASSQE010000039.1, read as the reverse complement.
GGAATCCCGGTCTGTCTGATGGAGGCCATGAGCTGCGGCGTGCCGGTCCTCGCCTCGCGGATGACGGGGATACCGGAGCTCGTGAAGGACGGACAGACCGGCGTCCTCGTGCCTCCCGGCGATCCGGTGCAGCTGGCGAACGCGCTGGCCGGTCTCCATTCCGATCCGCCGCTGCGTCTTCGACTCGGCGCTGCCGGCCGCGAGACGATCCTCCGCGGGTTCGACCTGGACGCGAATACGGAAGAGCTCGCGGCGCTGTTCGCCGCACCGCCGCGATGAGGCGCGGAGTCTTCTGGAGCGCCGTCGGCACGGTCGCGTACACGTACGTGCTGTTCCCGATCCTGGTCATGGTGCGCGGACGACTGCGTGAGCGTCCCTACCGGACCGGAGAGTCGACGCCCTGGATCAGCGTCGTGATCGCGGCCTACAACGAGGCTGGGGTGATCGGCGAGCGCATCGAGAACCTGCTCTCGACCGACTATCCCGCCGACCGCCGGGAAATCGTCATCGTGTCGGACGGCTCCACCGACGGGACGGACGAGATCGTGCGCAGGTACGAGGACGAGGGCGTGCAGCTGGTGGCTCTCCCCCGCTCCGGGAAGTTCGTTGCGCTGAACGCGGGTGCGAAGCGCGCGGGCGGCGAGATCCTCGTGTTCTCGGACGCCAACACCGTCTTCGCTCCTGACGCTCTGCGTGCCATCGTCCGGCCTTTTGCCGACGACGAGGTCGGCGGAGCGGCGGGCAACCAGGTCTACCTGCGCGATCGGCCCCCGTCGGGAGTCGCCGCGGGGGAGCACGACTACTGGAGCTTCGACCGCGCCCTCAAGCGTGCCGAGAGCCGTGCGGGCAACGTGGTGTCCGCAACCGGAGCGATCTATGCGATCCGCCGCTCGCTCTTCGAGGAGATCCCCCCGGGCGTTGCAGACGACTTCTTCGTCTCGACGGCGGTGATCGAACGAGGCTCGCGCCTCGTCTTCGTCCCGGACGCGGTCGCCTACGAGCCGGTCGCCGCTTCCAGCGAGGCGGAGTTCACGCGCAAGGTGCGCGTGATGACCGGAGGCCTTCGCGGCGTCCTGCTTCGTCGACGGCTCCTGAACCCGGCACGGCACGGCACGTACGCTCTCGAGCTCTTCTCGCACAAGGTGCTGAGGCGCACGATGGCGTTTCCGATTCTCGCGCTCGCCGTCTCGAGCGTGACGCTCTCACGACGAGCACGGATCTACCGGCTCGCGGCGATCGGGCAGCTCTTCTTCTACGCGTGCGCGCTGGTCGGAATCGCACTCCGACGAGAGCGTCTCGGCAAGTCGAGGATCTTCGCGCTCCCCGCGTTCTTCTGCATGGTCAACGCTGCCGCGGTCTGTGCGATCTGGAACATCCTGCGCGGCACGAGCGTGGACCGGTGGGAGCCCCAGCGCGGCGCCCCGCCGAGCTCGAGCCGGACATCGGTCCCCGGGGGCGAACGAGAGAAGGCGTCACTCCGAGGAAGCGACGGATGACGAAGCGTCCGGACATCGTCGTCGTGATCCTCGACAGCCTCAGGGCGAGCAACGTCTCCGCCTACGGCTACGAGCTCGAAACGACCCCGTTCCTCGACTCGTTCGCGGCCGACAACATCCTCTTCCGTCGAGCGATCTCGCCCGCGACGTGGACCGTCCCGTCACACGCATCGATGCTCACGGGCTTGTACGTCTCGCAGCATCGCGTCGAAAGCCTCGAGGCAGATCGATCGTTCAACGCGGACATCGTGACGCTCCCCGCCGCCCTCGGTGCGCAGGGATACCGAGTCGCCGCGTTCTCCCAGAACATGCTCTTCAGCTCGAGCAATCATCTCGACGCCGGATTCGAGACGTTCACCGAGGTCGACGACGTGTTCTCGACCACGACCCTCAGGGGGCTGGCTCGGCTATCGGAGGCGTCGACGAGCGCGGTCCGCCTTCCCGCCCGGTACCTGCGCAAGATGATCGCGCCGAGACTCGTGTTCGACCGAGCCTACGACTGGATCACGGCCGAGAGCGGAGAGACGCCCTCGTTCCTCTTCGTCAACGTGCTCGCCCCCCACTTCCCGTGGACGGTCCCGCCGAGGGAGCTCCTGCGCGGCGAGCGCGTCAACCCGAAGTATCTCGCCCGGTCGGAGTTCGTCACCCTGAAACGCCAGTGGGACTTCAACGCCGGCCTGCGCGAGGTCACTGACGAGCACGTCAGGGTCTGGAGGTCGCTCTACGATGCCGCTGTTCGTCAGGCCGACCGTGAAGTGCGCCGCTTCGTGGAGCGCCTGCGGCGAGCGCGCACGTGGGACAATACGATCGTCGTTCTCACGTCGGATCACGGCGAGATGCTCGGCGAGGGCGGCATCGTCGGTCATGTCCTGACTCTCCGTGACAAGCTCATCCAGGTGCCGATGATCGTCCGTCATCCGGACCACCGCGGAGGTGCCGTGGTCGAAGGCGTGGTCCAGACGCTCGACCTGTATCCCTCCGTGCTGGACTGGGCCGGGGTGCCCGGCGATTCGGTTCCGCCCGCTCAGCTCCAGCGACCTCCGCTCTCACGCGCCATCGAGAACGCATCGGACCCCACTGGCTACGCCTTTGCCGAAGAGGACTACACGGACAGCTACAAGCTGATCGACAAGCTGCTGTCCGTGAACCCGGGCATGGATCCACACCTGTATCCCCCGGCCCAGACGTGCGTCCGGTCGGCGACGCACAAGTACGTCTGGTACGCAGATCGACCGCCTGCGCTCTTCGACCTCGTCGCCGACCCCGGCGAGGAGCACGACCGACTCAGCGACGGCGGGGACGGGAACGACGAGGCGATCGCGTCACCGCTGCGCGACGCTTTGGACGCGTGGCGCACCAATCTCGAGATCTTTCCCCCGGTCTCGAGCGACGACGAACGAGAGATGGACGAAGACACCATGAAGCGTCTTCGCGCACTCGGTTACGTTCCCTAAGGTCGGTAATGCACGCTGAGCTCAGATCGAAGCCTCTCACCGCGCGTCACGTCCGCTCAGCCGGCTCGCCCCTCCTGCTCTTGGCCGCGGCGGGAGCCGGCGTCGTCGCGAGTGTCGCGAGCATGCAGCCGCGGCTTGCCTTCGCGGCGGCCGCGGCCGTCACGATCCTGATTGCCGTCGTCGTCTGGTCGGACTTCGCGACTCCGCTCGTCATCGCGGTCGTGTACAGCAATGCCGCGGTCATCGCCGTAACGCTTCACGGCGTCCCCTACATCCTCGGAGCAGCAGTCCTTCTCCTGCTCGTCGTGCCGCTCATCAACATCCTCGTTCGGGGCGGCAGCGTCTTGATCATGCCCGCTTTCCCCCTCATGCTCCTGCTGCTCGCGGCCATGATCGTCTCCGCGTTGCTCTCGGTGGAGCCGTCCGTCGCCTGGTCGAAAACGCAGACGTTTGCGATGGAGGGCGTGATTCTCTACTTCCTGGTCACGAACGTCGTGCGGACCAGAGCGATGGTTCGCACGACCATCTGGGTCCTCCTCATCGTGGCCGCCTTGCTCGGCGCGCTGTCGTTCTACCAGCAAGTCACGCATTCGTTCGGTAACGACTTCTTCGGTTTCGCGCAGCCGAGCCAAGCGGCATTCGCCTCTGGCACAGACGCCCTCGGGCAGGCGACCTTCCAGCCCCGTCTCGGCGGGGTCCTCGGCAGCAACAACTACTTCGCGCAGATCATGTTGATGATCATCCCGCTCGGGTTCTTCCGCTTCTGGTCGGAGCGAACGATGCGCCTGCGCGTGCTCGCACTCGTCTGCACCGTGTTCGTGTCGCTCGGGGTCGTCATGACGTTCTCGCGCGGTGCGGTCGTGGGCTTCGTCCTTATGATCGTCGTCATGGCCGTGTTGCGCTATATCTCACTGCGGCAGATCGCCGCGATCGTGCTCGGCCTCGTGCTCTTGCTGGCCGCCTTTCCGCAATACCGGCAACGCCTCGCGACACTCGATTCGGTCACGGGTGCGACCGCCAGCGCGGGAGCCGCCGGCGCTGCGGACAACTCGGTCAGGAGTCGCGCAACCGAGGGCCTCGCCGCTGCTCTCGCGTTCGCCGACCACCCGATCATCGGGGTCGGGCCGGGGCTCTTCACCGCCTACTACTACCAGGACTACGCTCCCCAGATCGGGATCAGGACTCACGCCGGGCCGCGCGGGCCACACGATCTCTACGTGGGATTGGCGGCCGAGACCGGCGTCTTGGGGCTCTCGATCTTCCTGGGAATCGTCTTCGTGACCCTGCTCGGGCTCGCGAGGGCACGACGTGCGGCGATTCGAGGCGACGATGCCGAGGGCGCGAACACGGTCACCGCGTTCATGCTCGCGATCGTCAGCTATCTCACCACCGGCCTGTTCCTCGGATTCGCCTACGAGCGCTACTTCTGGTTGATCCTGGCGCTCGCCGCGGCGGCGACGTACGTCGTTCGCCAGACCTCGGCGACGAGCCGCACAGCCTGACGCTCTCTCCGCCGAGCTCTGGGTCGAGGCTCTCGAACACGAGAGCACGCGGCTCGCCTTCGCCTCTGTGCCCGCGGAGTGCGACGCGGAGCGTCGCTCAGCTGCCGCCGGAGCCGTTTCGGGCGTGCTCCGACAGCACCGCCTCGTAGAGCTCCTCGTAGGCACGGGCGATCGCCGGCCAACCGTAGCGAGGACGGACGTAGTCGCCGCCAGCCCGGCCGAGCCGCGCGGCCAGATCGTCGTCCGACAGGACCCGGATCACGTGCGCGGCGAGCTCGTCCTCCGTCGAGCCCACGAGCAGTTGCTCGCCCGAAACGACATCGTGACCCTGGTGAGCGAGCGGCGTCACGACGCACGGGAGCTCGGCGGCCATGGCCTCGAGCAGCTTGTTCTTCATGCCCGTGCCGTCGAGGAGCGGGCCTACCCAGACCCGGCTCCCGGTGAGCCAGGCTCGCATGTCGTCGACGGGTCCGATCACGTCGACGCCGGGCAACGTTCCGAGCTCGAGCACCCTCGGCGCGGGGTCTCGTCCGACCAGCACCAGACGTGCCTCGGGCCGGGCGGCGAGCACGCGTGGGTAGATGTCTCGGGCGAGGTACTCGGCAGCACGAACGTTCGGCGCGTAGCCCATCGCGCCGTGAAAGATGATCCGGGACCTGTCGACCACCGCGTTCGGGTCGGACGCGTATGCGTCGGCGTCGAAACCGATCGGAATCACCTCGAACCGCAGGGTCGGGTCCTGGGCACGGATCTCGTCCCTGTCGCGCTCGTTGCAGAAGACGATGCGATCGAAGCCGCGGTACTGCGTCTCCTCGAACCGGCGGATGCGCTTCGCGTCGGCCCGCAGGAACCGTCCCCGAAGCCCCGTCGCTGCATCCGCCCTCGCGTCCGCGTTGAGATGCCACGCGTCGAGGGCCATGAGAACTCTCGGCCGTCCCGCGAGCTCTTGCTCGAGCTCCGCCAGCTTGGCCGAGCTCACGTGGACCACGTCGGGCTCGAATCCGGCGAGCGACTCGCGCAGCGGGCGGCGCAGGCCCTTGACGAAGCGCGAGGCGCGGAGCGGACGCCGACGGAGCATGGCAGAGGTGAAATCGTGGGCGTTGGCGGCGAAATCCGGCTTCTCGTACGGCACGACCCTCATCTCCGCCTCGACCGCCGGCACGGACGATTGATCGGGGTGCCGGTATCCGAGCAGGCGGACGTCGTGCCGCTGACCGAGCTCGGAGAGCAACCCGACGAGCTGGCGCCTGAGACCGTTGTTCACGGGGAAGAACGGTGTGTCGGGGGCGCAGATCAGAATCCGCACGTCGTCACTCTTTCGTGTCGCCGGTCATCGTTCGAGCGTCGGCGTCGGGCTCCAGCGCCGGGCGTACTCCTTCCAGATCGCGCCCGTCACATCTCGCCGGACCACGTCCGCATCGCGGGACGCGTCGACGACGAGAGCTCTCGGAAGACGCTCCGCCAGCATTCGAAACGCCTCCCGCTGTGTCTCGAGGAAGGCGACGTCGTGCTCGTCCTTCCTCGCATGCATCATCTCGGCCGGCGCATCGAGCACCAAGACGAGGTCCGGCGCAGGGCATGAATGCGCGAGCAGCCACCGGCGCATCATCGAGCGCCGGTTGCGGGGACGGTGGCTCGGGAGCATCGCGTCGTAGGAGTACCGGTCCAGGAGGACCAGGCGGCCGCGGCGTCGCTGATACCCCGCTTCGAGCACCCGGAGCCACTGCGTGACGAGCCTGATCGCGAAGCCGACTCCATCAGCCCGTCGCAACCTGGAGCCGCTCGTCTGCTGGTAGAGGCCCATGTACACCGAGCGTGTCGGGAAGTAGAAGGAGCTCTCGATCCCTGCAACGAGCGTCGACTTGCCCACGCCGTCGGGGCCGAGCAGCGCGACGCTCGCCCCGTGACGACGGATCGGTCTCAGCGCCTTACCCCACTGTCGGCGCAGGCGGTTGGCCATCGCGCGGCGCTGCACCGCTCTCCGGTCCCGCCGCCGCCAGGCGGCTGCGAGACGCGGAGCGACTTCGCGGAGTGACGCCCAGTCGCCGCGGGCAGCCGCAGTCGCGAGGCGCTCGGCGTTCCAGCTTGCAGGCGCGAGCGCGTCCACGAGTGCACCGACCGGGCCGGGCGGGTCTGCACACGGAGCAAGCTCCGCCAGCCGAGCGGTGACGCGGGCGGGAGCGGATCCGGTCCGCTCCTTGTCCAGAAGCTCGTGGAGGAGAAGCGCCCAGAACTCGTCCGCGTCGGCCAACGCGTACACACCGCCGACCGTTCGGCGTCGCGCCAGGCATTCGAGCTCGGTACCCGTCGGGAGCGCGAAATCAGGCCCGAACGCGAGCTCCGTCACCGTGTCGAGCTTGATCCAGAGATCGTCCGACGAGTCGTAGGCGAGGAAGAACACGTGGGACCCGTCGCCCCAGGACGGAATGCGCGCGAATCCGACACGCTCGGCGATGCGCTGCATCTGCGGGAACTCGCTGTGAGCCACGAGCAGATCGACGTCGCCTTTCGGCGCGTGCAAATCGCTTCGGCCTCGGAGGAGGCACCAGGAGACGTTCTCGGCGTCGAGGTCGAGGAAGAGCGTCGCCAGCAGCGGGTGCGGCGGCGGGGTGCCTGCGAGTGGCCCGGCAGCGTCCGCTTTGGGCGGGCTCGTCATCTGCATGGCGATGTCGTCGTCGACGCCGCTAGGCGTGGCCGGGGTAGGCGCCTGCGTTCGCGACGATGTCGTCGAGCCACATCGGCCCCAGGTTCGCGCCCGACGTGTTGAAGCCGAAGCGGACGTCGTCCGTGTTCGAGCCGGTCGGGAAGCCCGCGAAATTGACCGAGTCGTCGGCGACCGTGCCGTCCGAGTTGGCGCCGACGAAGAGCTTGCATTCCAGCGAGCCGGTCGTCGCGTTGTTGACGACGTGCCACTCGATCCGGTTCCAGGCGTTCAGGGTCAGCGGGACATTCGTGGTCGCCCGCTTCACGCCGCCCGCGTCGAGCAAGTCGATCGTCCCGCTCGTCCCCAACCGGAGCGCCGCCACCGACGCGCCGCCGGAGCGGATCAGAACGATGCGCGACGGCGCCGGGAGGTTGGCCGACAGGTAGATGTAGACCCGTCCGTACCAGTCGCTCGGGGTCGTACTGCCGAGCCCCGTGCTGGTCCACCGGAGGTACGGAGATCCTCCGGCGGCCGGGGTCGCGAGCTCGGCGGCAAGGCTGCCGTGCGCGACATGGGTGTTGTCGTAGACGAGCGTCGAGCTCGAGGTCGAAACGGAGTCCCACGCGGTTGCGCTACCGGGATCGGTCGCGGCGATCGTGGCGCCGTTGGTGCCCGCTTCGAAGTTCGCGGTCGCCCCCGAACCCGCCGCCCCGGTGGTGAAGTTGAGCACGTTGCTCGCGGGCGTCGTCCCGTTGGAGTTGTTCGCGATCGCGCAGAAGAAGTACTGGGTGGAGGGGCTGAGGCCGGTGAGCCCGAACGAGTACGGGGTCGAGCTCGAGCCCGCCCCGAGAGCGCTGGCCGGGGTCGTCGCTGTCCCGAAGGTGTCGTTACAGGTGCCGGGGTCGGTCGTCGCGTAGCGGAAGTAGCCGGTGGTCGAGGAGCCGGACGGGTTCGCGGACCCGTTCAGGGTCGCGCCCGCGGAGCCGACGCTCGTGGCCGCGCTGGTCGTGACCTGCGTGGGCGGGCCTGCTGCCCCGGTGGTGAAGTTGAGCACGTTGCTCGCGGGCGTCGTCCCGTTGGAGTTGTTCGCGATCGCGCAGAAGAAGTACTGGGTGGAGGGGCTGAGGCCGGTGAGCCCGAACGAGTACGGGGTCGAGCTCG
>DASSQE010000038.1:0-2481 GCA_035702645.1 Gaiellaceae bacterium | reverse complement strand
CTCGCTGGCGCTCGTCGCGAAGCTCCGCGGCTACCCGCTGAAGTGCGTCGTGCCTGCGACCGTCACCGACGAACGGCTTCGGCTCCTGCGCCTGTACGGCGCCGAGATCGTCGAGTCGCCGGGCAACGAGGGATCGAACGGCGCGGTGCGGCTCGCCGAGCGCATCGCGGCCGAGGACCCGTCGCTCTTCATGCCGTTCCAGTACGCGAACGAGGCGAACCCCGGGGCGCACTACGACGGGACGGGGAGCGAGATCGTGGCCGCGCTCGAGCACGTCGACGTCCTCGTCGCCGGGCTCGGAACGGGTGGGACGCTGATGGGCGCGGGCGCGCGAGTGCGCGAGTCGTACCCGGACGTGGTGATCGCCGCCGCGGAGCCGCTCCCGGGCGACGAGGTGATGGGCCTTCGATCGCTGGAGGACGGATACGTGCCGCCGATCCTCGACGTCTCGAAGCTCGACCGGAAGCTCCTCGTGTCGAACGAGGAGTCCGTCGCCGGGCTCCGGCTCCTCCTCGAGCGGGAGGGGATCTTCGGCGGCGTCTCCTCGGGCGCCGTGATCCACGCCGCGCTCCGGCTGGCGGGCGAGCTGGACGAGGGCGTCGTCGTCTGCGTCCTCGCCGACGGCGGCTGGAAGTACCTCTCCGCCGACTTCTGGACGGCCGACGACGTCGAGGGCGCGATGGAGCGATCGGTCTGGTGGTAGTCCCCGGGGAGGTGCGCGAGGCACTCGCCGAGCACGCGCGGGCGGAGGAGCCGAACGAGGCCTGCGGCCTGATCGCGTTTCGGGACGGCGTCGCCGAGCGGTACGTGCCCGCGATCAACGAGGCGGCGAGCCCCTACCGCTTCGAGCTGAAGCCGAAGGACCCGCTCGATTTCTTCCTCGAGGACGAGGGCTACGAGCTTGCGGTCTTCCACTCGCACCTCTTCTCCCCGCCCCGGCCGTCCAGGACCGACGTCGAGAACATCGGGCTCTGGGCCGGTCGGCCGTACCTCATCTACGCGGTTCGGACGGGCGAGCTGGCGGCGTGGCGGATCGAGGACGGCTCGATCGAGCCGCTCCCGCTCGAGCAGGGCTCGAGCTAGCTCGTCGAGAGCCTGGCCGCCTCGATTGCGCAGCGCGCGAGCGCGTCGTCGTCCGGCCCGGGCAGGCCGCTGACGCCGACCGCGCCGACGCGGCGCCCATCCTCGAAGGCGGCGACTCCGCCCTGGAAGAAGGTGAAGAACGGGTCGAAGCTCGCGCGCTCGGCCGCGTCCTCTCGCGCCTTGGTCGCGAGCTCGGCTGTCGAGGTGGCGTCACTGCGGGCGGCGGTGTACGCCTTCCGCTGGGCGTTGAGGCGCGTGTCCGGCGCTGCTCCGTCCATCGTCGCCGCCGCGACCAGCTCCCCGTGGTCGTCCGCGACGAACACCGAGACGGGCGCCGACGCGTTCCCGACGACGAAGTCGACGACGGAGAGGGCTCGCTCGAGCTTCACGCAGGCATCTTGACGACTCGGCGCCTGGGGCTCACGTCTCGTCCAATCCCGCGAGGGCGACCAAGTCGGCGAGACCGCGCCCGCCGAGCGTCGCCCCGACCGTCATCGCCGCGGCCGCCCCGGCCGCGCAGCCGAGCCGCGCGCAGCGCTCGAGGGGCCAGCCCGCGAGGTTCCCGTACAGCACCCCGGCGGCGAACGCGTCGCCTGCACCCGTCCCGTCCACTGCGCCGACGGTCGGTGCCGCGACCTGTCCGTCGAAGCCCTCGCCCGCGACGTAGCAGCCCGTCTCGCCCATCGTCAGCGCGACCTCGCGGGCGCCTCGTGCTCGGAACCAGGCCGTGATCTCGGCGGGGTCGCGCTCTCCCGATGCAGCCCGCCCCTCGGCGAGGCTCGTGAACAGGAGGTCGAGATGGGGCAGGCAGGGCTCGAGTCGCTCCCACCGCCCGGTCGGGTCCCAGACCGTGTCGAGGCTCGTGAGCAGTCCGCGGCGACGCGCCTCGGCCGCAATGCGGGCGAACGGCTCGCCGTCGAGACGCTCCATGACGAGCGCACCGGCCAGGTGGAGCGCTCGCCCCGCGTAGACCAGGTCCAGATCGAGCTCGCCCTCCGCGAGCTCGGCGTTCGCGCCCGGGACGTGCAGGAACGTCCGCTCGCCCGTCGAGTCGACGAGGACGACGGTCGCCGATGTTCCGACGGCTGCGTCCCGGATGACACCGTCTCGCTCGACGCCACGCTCGTCGAGAAGTCGTAGGAGAACATCGCCGAACGGATCTGCCCCGACCTTGCCGACCACCGCCGCGTCGAGCCCGAGTGCGACGAGCGCGCTGGCCGTGTTCAGTGCGCAGCCGCCGCCGTGGACGCCGATCTCGTCCACGAGCCCGAGCGAGCCGGCCGCGGGCAGGTCGTCAACAGGTCGCGCGATCACGTCGGCGACGAGGATCCCGAGGCAGACGACGTCCACTACGCCTCCGGATCCGGCGCGAGGCAGCGAAGCACGCGCAGGTCGCCC
>DASSQE010000037.1:0-10943 GCA_035702645.1 Gaiellaceae bacterium | reverse complement strand
CACGTGAACAACGCGGCGTACTGGCAGGCGATCGAGATGCGCCAGTCGCTCGCCGGGCCGGATCTCCGGCAGCCGTATCGCGCGTTCCTCGACTACCGGCACGCGATCGACCTGGGCGAGCCCGTCGAGCTCGTCGAGGACCCGGCGGGCGGTTGGTTGGACGTCGCATTCGTTGTCGGCGAGGTCGTCAAGGCGGTCGCTCGGGTCGAGCGCCTCGACTAGGCCGACGTCGTCAGGCGAGCGGTCTGCCGACGCGTTCCTGGACGCCGAGAGCGCGCTCGAGAACCGCGAGCGCCCCTTCGATGTCCCCCTGTGCCTTCAGAAGCACCGACAACCGCTTGTAGGCCTGGATCAGATACCGGCTCGGCGGCTCTTCCTCGAGCAGGTCGACCGCGAGCTCGAGGACTTCGCGCGCGCGGGCCGTCTCGCCCAGGTCGTCGAAGATCCCGCCGAGGAGTGCGTACGACCTCCCCAGGTCGACGAGCTCGGCACCGCGGAGCTCTGCCGCCGTGGCCATGGCCAGTGCGGCGGCTTCCTCACGACGGCCGTTCGCCGCCAGAGCGCGCGCCTCGTCGATCCGGTACTGGGTGATCTCGAGCGGCGTGCCTGCCGCCCGGATCAGATCTCCGCCTTCCCCGAGGAGCTGAAGCGCCTCTTCGGAGCGCCGGAGATCGAGGTAGATGTGCGCGAGGCTCTGAAGCGCGTGTGCGATGGCGTAGCCGTCCTCGGTTGCGCGGAGGATGTCGAGCGTGCGCTGCGCGTAGCGCGCGGCCAGCTCGGCTTGCCCCTGCTCGAGGTGCAGTCGCGACTCCGACCAGTAGAGCCGTGCGCGCGTGTACGGGTCCTTCACCTCGCGCCCGCGGGAGATCGCGCGCGCAAGCACCCGTTCGGCCTCGGCGAAGCTGCCGCTGTCGGTCAGCGCAGCCCCGAGGAGGCCGGCGAACCGGATGTACTGCACCGGGTCGCTCTCGCTCGCCTCGACGCAGCGCTCGAGGATCGAGATCGAGCGGGCCATCTGCCCGAGCGCCGCGTACGAGCGGGCGAGCCCTTCCGCGAGCGAGGGCCGCTCCGCGATGTCGTCGTCGACGAGGGAGAGCGCCTTCTCGAAGAGATCGACCGCGAGCCGGGGATTCCCCGCTCGCTGCGCGAGTTGGCCGAGCCCTTCGAACGCGCGGGCGCGCTCGAGATCGCTCCCGGCGTCCATGAGCGCGGTCTCGAACAACCTGGCAGCCTCGTCGGTGTCGTCGAGACGAAGAGCGATCTCGGCGTCGTCCAGGGCGGAGCGGGCACTTGCGGAGCCGCCGCTCCGCAAGTAGTCCTCGGTCACCCCCAGCCGCTCCGCGAGGCCGCGCAGGATCGGAAGCGAGGCGATGCGTGTTCCCGCTTCGATGCGCGAGATGTACGCCGCGGAACAGCCTGGAAACGCGAGCCGGCGCTGGCTGATTCCTGCTGCCTCGCGGGCGGCCCTGAGCCTCAGGCCTGCCGCGACCGGGTCGTCGACGTGTGTTGACTTTTTCCGAGGCATACGGATATTTTGTCAACGCTTCGGGCGCCCGAACTGTCCACGACACGAGAAGGGATGGTTCGGAACATGCGGCTTCGCCTCGTCACACTGGCTCTCACGCTGGGCGTGCTCGGCTCCTTCGTCGGTGGTGGCTCGCCCTGGCCTCACTAGCCGAAACGTAGAGCAGACCGCGGATGGAGGCGTCGGAACGTCGTGTCCGGCGCCTCTATCGCGTCCGCCTGCTCCTCCCGGGCAGTCGCCGTGGCCGTGTCACGAACGCGGGATGCGGAGACGGTCGCCCGCACACTCGGTTTCTGTCAACGCTCGCCGTGCATGGATCCAATGTGCGGGTGCCCGCACAGCGAGCATCTAGGTTCTGGGCATGGATCTCGTCGAAGTCGGCGACAGCGGCGTGAGGGTTTCCCGGGTCGGCCTCGGCTGCAACAACTTCGGGGCGCGGGTCGATCTGGAGGGCACGCGCGCCGTGGTCGAGGCGGCGCTCGAGGCCGGCGTCACCTTCTTCGACACTGCCGACATCTATGGTGCGTCGGGCGGGAGCGAGCGGATGCTCGGCGAGATCCTCGAGGGACGCCGCGAGCACGTCGTCATCGCAACCAAGTTCGGCAAGGAGATGGGGGACGGCGCGACGTCCCGTGGTGCGCCGGAGTACGTCCGGCGCGCGCTGGACGGGTCACTCGGGCGGCTGCGGACGGACTACGTCGACCTCTACTACCTGCACGAGCCGGACCCGAGCACGCCGATCGAGGAGACCCTCGCCGCCCTCGACGAGCTCGTGCGCGCGCGGAAGGTTCGGGCGATCGGCTGCTCCAACTTCTCCGCTGCGGAGCTCGCCGCTGCCGACGAAGCGGCGCGAAGCCACGGACTGACCCGGTTCGCAGCCGTCCAGAACTACTACAACCTCCTCCGGCGAGAGGACGACGAGGACGTGATCCCGCTGTGCCGCGAGCTCGGAATCGCATACGTCCCGTACTTTCCGCTCGCGAGCGGCCTGCTCACGGGGAAGTACCGACAGGGCCGGCCCGCACCAGAAGGGTCGCGGCTCTCCGGCAGGCCGATCGACGACGGCGCCTTCGCTCGCGTCGAAGCGCTCGAGCAGTTCGCGGAAGAGCGCGGGCGCTCACTGCTCGAGCTCGCGATCTCGGCGCTCGCGTCGATGCCGGGTGTTCCGTCCGTCATCGCAGGCGCGACCAAGCCGGAGCAGGTTCGGGCCAACGCAGCGGCAGGGAGCTGGCGGCTGAGCGGCGCCGAGCTCGACGCCCTCGCGGCTCTCTGACGGTGGCGCCAGAGGCTCCGGTGCTCGTCGAGGAGATCGCCCGGACATCGGCAGACGTCGCCGCGACGAGCGCTCGGCTCGGCAAGGTGTCGCTCCTCGCCGACTTTCTCGCTCGGCTCGAGCCGGACGAGGTTCGCGTCGCGGTCTCGTACCTCTCCGGGGAGCTCCCGCAGGGTTCCGTTGGGATCGGCTGGGCGTCGCTGCGCGAGCTCTCTCGACCGGCCGACCCGCCGGCCACGCTGGCGCTGCTCGAGGTCGACGCGGCCGTGTCGCGGATCGCGGCAATCGCCGGGCCGGGCTCGCAGGCCGCGCGGCGAGCGGAGCTCTCGAACCTCTTCTCTCGGGCAACCGAGCCGGAGCAACGCTTCCTCGTTTCGCTCTTCCTCGGCGAGCTCAGACAGGGCGCGCTCGAGGGAGTGGTCACGGACGCGGTCGCGAAGGCCGCAGGCCTGCCGCCGCCGGCGGTCCGGCGCGCGCTCATGCTCGCCGGCGACCTCGGCGTCGTCGCGGAGGCGGCGCTCGCACGGGGCCTCGACGGGCTCGCAGGGTTCGGTCTGGTCGTCCTCTCGCCCGTCAAGCCCATGCTCGCGCAGACCGCATCGAGTGTGGAGGAGGCGCTCGGACGCGTGAGCCCGGCGCGGCTCGAGTGGAAGCTCGACGGCGCCCGCATGCAGGTGCACCGCGGGGGAGACGAGGTCAGGGCGTTCACGAGGAATCTCGCCGACATCACCGACCGGATCCCCGAGATCGTGGAAGCGGTGCTGGCGCTCGACGTCGATTCCGTCGTCTTCGACGGCGAGGCGATCGCGCTCCGGCCGGACGGCCGGCCGCATCCGTTCCAGGTGAGCATGAGCCGGTTCGGGAGCAAGCGTACGGTCGCCGAGCAGCGCGAGGAGCTCTCGCTCTCGCCTTTCTTCTTCGACTGCCTCCACCTCGACGGCGACGATCTCCTCGACCGGCCGGCGAGGGAACGGCTGCACGCCCTGGCACGCGCGGCTCCCGAGTCGCTCCGGGTGCCGTCCGTCGAGACCGAGGATCCCGAAGAAGCGCAGCGCTTCCTCGACGACGCTCTGGCGCACGGCCACGAAGGGGTCATGGTCAAGTCGCTCGACGCGCCCTACGAGGCCGGCCGGCGGGGTGCGGGCTGGCTGAAGGTCAAGCAGGCGCACACGCTCGACCTCGTCGTTCTCGCCGCGGATTGGGGCCACGGCCGTCGGACCGGTCGCCTCTCGAATCTCCACCTCGGTGCCCGTGACGCGGAAGGCGGCAGGTTCGTGATGCTCGGTAAGACCTTCAAGGGCATGACCGACGAGATGCTCGCGTGGCAGACCGAGCGCCTCCTCGCGCTCGAGCTCCGCCGCGAGGGCCATGTCGTCTTCGTCCGCCCGGAGCTCGTCGTCGAGGTCGCCTTCGACGGGATCCAGGCGAGCACGCGCTATCCGGGAGGTGTCGCCCTCCGGTTCGCGCGTGTGAAGGGCTACCGGCCGGACAAGTCGCCGAGCGAGGCGGACACGATCGAGACCGTGCGCTCGATTCACGGTGCGCAGTAAGCTCGCCGGGGACGTTCACGAGCGAGGAGGCTTGACGATGACGCACTACGGAACGCTTCGGGTCTGGGCTGCGCTGCTGACTCTCGTCGGCATCCTGTCGGTCGTGCTGGCGGCCTTCGGGACGATCGTGTGGGCGATCGAGGTCGACGGCTTCTGGCAGACGCTCGGAGTCCTCTTCATCGGCGGCCCGGTCACGATCTTCCTCGCCACGCTTCCGATCGCCCTCGCGCAGGCCCTTCGCGCGATCGCCGACGTCGGCGACACGGTCGCCGCCCGCTAGCGACGCGTCCTCCTCCCGAGCGCGCGGGGAACCGAGATGGGCACCGGCGAGCGGAAGCCGCTCATCTTCGCTGTCGACGCCGAGGACGACGCCCGCGCACGGATCACGAGCGAGCTCCAGCGCTACGGTCGCGACTACGCGGTCGTGTGCGGCGCATCGTCACGCGACGCCCTCTCCTCGCTCGAGACCCTGCGTGAGGCGGGTGAGCCCGTTGCGCTCGTCCTCGCGGCCCAGCAGCTCCCCGAGCTGACCGGCTCGGAGCTCCTCGCCCGCGTCCACGCGATCCATCCGCACGCGAAGCGGGCGCTCCTGATTCCTTGGGGCGGCTGGGGCGACGCGGAGACCGCGGAGGCCATCCGCGTCGCGATGGCCCTCGGCCACATCGACTACTACGTCCTGCGTCCGACCAAGCCGCCGGACGAGCTCTTCCACCGCGTCGTCAGCGAGTTCCTCCACGAGTGGAGCCGCGCGAACCTCACCGGCGGCCGCCGCGAGATCGCGCTCGTCGCGGATCCGTGGTCGAAGCGGGGCTACGAGCTGCGGAACCTCCTCGCCCGCAACGGCGTGCCGCACTCCTTCCATCCGAGCGACTCGGCGGAGGGGCAGCGCGCCCTCGAGCAGGTGGGGCTGGACCCCGCGCAGTGCCCGGTCGTGCTGCTGCCGGGAGGAGACGCCCTCGTGGATCCGAGCAACGAGCAGCTCGCCCGCGGGTACGGCGTCACGACCGAGCTCGAGACGTCGCCGGAGCCGTTCGACGTCGCGATCGTCGGCGCTGGGCCGGCGGGGCTCGCGGCCGCCGTGTATGCATCGTCGGAGGGATTGCGGACGCTCGTCGTCGAGCAGGAGGCGATCGGGGGCCAGGCGGGCTCGAGCTCGCGCATCCGCAACTACCTCGGCTTCGCACGCGGGATCTCGGGCGCGGAGCTCGCCCAGCGCGCGTACCAGCAGGCGTGGGTCTTCGGCACGACGTTCCTGCTCATGCGCGAGGTGAAGGCGCTCAGGACGATCGGCGACGGCCGTCACGTGCTCTCGATCTCGGGCGGAATGGACGCTGCGACCTCGAGCGTCGTCCTCGCGGGAGGGGTCACGTATCGACGCCTCGGGATCGAGGAGCTCGACGGCCTGACGGGGAGCGGCGTCTTCTACGGCGCGTCGCCGACCGACGGGCAGCAGTTCTCAGGCGGGCGCGTCTTCGTCGTCGGCGGCGGCAACTCGGCCGGGCAGGCCGCGGTCCACCTGAGCCGCTACGCCGCCGAGGTCACGCTGGTGGTGCGCGGCGCCGCGCTTGCCTCGAGCATGTCCGAGTACCTCCAGCGCGAGGTCGCGTCACGGTCGAACATCGACGTGCGGCTCTCGACCCGCGTCGTCGGCGGTGACGGTGACGCACGGCTCGAGCGACTCGTCCTCGACCATGCGGGAGACGTCTCGACCGTCGACGCCGATGCGCTCTTCGTCCTCATCGGAGCGGCACCGCGGACGGGCTGGCTCCCGCCCGAGGTGCTCCGCGACGACCACGGGTTCGTGGTGACGGGCCCGGATTTCGCATCGAGCGTGCCCGGGATCTTTGCAATCGGGGACGTCCGGTCCCAGTCGGTCAAGCGCGTCGCGTCGGCGGTCGGCGAAGGCTCGGTCGCGATCCAGCACGTCCATCGGTACCTGGACGCGACGCGCTGACGCTGCTCAGCCCGAGCCGCGGATGCCGGAGCAGGAATCGGCCTGGTCGAAGGCCGTCTTCATCTCGCCCTTGACGTCCGCTTGGTCCAGCGCCGTGAAGGTGTTGGACAGCGCTGCGTACATCGCCGAGAGCGACGACGAGATCGTCGCCCCCGCGCTCAGGAGCCCGGAGATCCCCGATGCACTCTTCGCCGTGTCGTCGATCTTCTGCATCTGCGTGTCGAGCGTGGTCGAGAGGTCGTCGACCGACTGCTTCACCTTCTGTCCCGACTCGGTGTCCGGCTTGCCGAGCGAGTGGAGCTCGTCCGAGAGCTTCTGGTTCGCCTGCTTGACGCCGTCCGCCGCCTGCTGGAGGCCGTTCTTCGACGGCGACGCGGCCAGATCCTGGCCGACCTTCGTCAGCTGGTCCTTCCACGAAGTGATGGCGGTACAGAAGCTGTTCGCCCACTCGACGACGGGCTCCGTCCCGGTGGTGGACGTGGACGCGTTCTGGTTCCCGCCTCCCCCGCAGCCTGCGGCAAGCGCGGCGATGGCGCCGAGGGCGACGAGCCAGGCGGCGGCGAGGCGTGGACGGCTCACGGCGCGGACGCTACCGGCTCCGCGCGACCGCTGCCAGGAGCGGGACGAGCGTCCACGCGAGGAGCTCGCGAGCTCGAGTTCGAAGGCTGCCGCGCTCGTCGGTGGAGGCGCTGGTCACGTCCGCGTCGGTGCCGCGGACCGCTGCCCGCACGAGGGAGGACGCGCGCCGCAGGTGCCAGCCGGAGGTGACGAGCACGACCTCGCGCAGACCGAGCTCGCGGAGCGCGTCCGCGGTCCCGCACGCGTTCCCGAGCGTCGTCCGCGCCCGATGATCGAGGAGGAGGCGAGTCGCCTCGCCGCGCCACGCTCGGGCCATCAGCTCGGCTTCGGAGACCGGCTTCCGCCATCGCGCCCAGCCCGAGAGCAGGACGACGTCGCCCTCCCTCGTCTCCCGCATCGCCCGCTCGAGGCGCGCCGCGCAGATCGGATGCAGCGCGTCGGTGCTCCCGTCGGAGTAGCCGAAGACGGCGATCAGGCGGCCGCTGCTCATCCGCTCGCTCCACGCCGGCGCCTCCAGATTCCGTACGCGAGGAGCGCCCCCGCGACGGTCAGAACGAGCTCCGCTGCGCGCCGGCCGCGGAGCTTCGAGGTCCCGCTCGCCCGCTCCCGCATGTGCACGGGGACCTCCTCGACGCGCAAGCCGGCGTCGCGAAGGCGGAGGAGCGCCTCCACCTCGGGAGCGCCGGTCTCGAACGGCTCGGCGAGGATCGGCATCGCACGCGCGTTGACGGCGTACATGCCGCTCGTCGCGTCGCCGAAGGGCCGTCCCAGTGCCGCCCGCATCGCACGGCGCAGGACCGCAGTCCCGAGTCGCCGGCTGGACGAGGGCTCGTAGCGGTAGGCCTCGTATCCCTCCCCGACCGCGAAACGCGAGCCGACAGCGACGTCGCACTCCCCGGAGCGGACGCGGTCGAGCAGCCGCCGGAGCTCGTCGACGGGATGCTGTCCGTCGGCATCCACGCGCCCTGCAAAGCCGTAACCCTGCTCGTGCGCGTGGCGGTAGCCGGCTGCGATGCCCTCGCGGAGCCCGCGGTTCTGGCCGAACGAGAGCACCTCCGCGCCCTCCGCGCGCGCGACCGTCGCCGTCGCGTCGGTCGACCCGTCGTCGACGACGAGGACATCGACGTCGGGCAGCTCGTCGCGAAGCTCGCCGAGGACGGCCGGCAGGGTCGATTCCTCGTTCCAGGCAGGGATGAAGACGACGGTGTCGGCGGGCACGCGTCGAGGGTAGACGACGGGTCGTCTAGATCACGTTGTGCTCGGGTCGCACGTCGCCGCGCGCGAAGCGCTCGGCGGAGAGCGGCGAGACGTCCACGAACGGCTCGTTCCCGAGGTAGAGGTCGCGCACGATCTCTCCGACTGCGGGCGCCTGCATGAACCCGTGGCCCGAGAAGCCCGTCGCGTACAGGAACCGCTCGACCGCGGGTGCCTCGCCAACCAGCCCGTTGTGGTCGGGCGTGACCTCGTAGTAGCCCTTCCACCCGTGCGCGATCCCCATCTCGAGGAAGGACGGCGCTCTCCGCGCGGCCACGTCCGTCACGTGCTCGAGCCAGGCTGGGTCCGTCGGTGCGTCGAAGCCGGGTCGCTGATGCGGGTCGGCCATGCCGATCAGGAGCCCAGGCCCTTCGCGGTGGAAGTAGAAGCCGGTCGAGAAGTCGACGGTGAGCGGGATGGTCTCCGGGAGGCCGTCGACCGGCGCCGTCGTGACGACCTCGCGGAAGATCGGCTCGACCGGGAGCTCGACGCCGGCCGTACGCGCCAGCTCGGGCGACCAGACGCCCGCGGCACAGACGACGGTCGCGGTCTCGATCGTGCCGTCCGACGTATGGATCCGTTCGATGCGGCGCTCGACGTTCGCCTCGATCGCGGTTGCGGCGCAGCCGGTGAGCACGGTCGCGCCGTGCGCTCGAGCACCGGCCGCGTAGCCCTGCGCGACTGCCTCGGGGCTCGCGTGGCCGTCGAGCGGGCAGAAGGTCGCCGCGAGGACGCCGTCGAGCCCGGCGAGCGGCGACAGCCGACCCGCCTCGCCAGGCGCGACAAGACGGCTCGGCACTCCGAGCTCGTTCTGGACGGCGACGCCCTGCTCGAAGATCGCGACGTCCTCCTCGCGGTCGAGGAGGAAGAGGTAGCCGACCTGACGGAAGTCGATGTCGCCGCCCGGCCGGTTCCCGAAGTCCGAAAACGCCTCGACGGCCCGTTTCCCGATCGCGATGTTGAGCGGATCCGAGAACTGCGTGCGGACGCCCCCTGCCGCGCGGCTCGTGGAGCCGGACGAGAGCGAGTCGCGCTCGAGCAGGCAGACGTCGACGCCCGCCTCGGCGAGGTGGAACGCGATGCTCGTCCCGACCGCTCCTCCGCCGACGACCACGACCTCCGCTCGCTCGGGCACTGGCACGCTCATCTCCTCACCAGGCTGCGGAGGAAGAAGACGAGGTTCGCCGGTCGCTCTGCGAGGCGGCGCATGAGGTACGGGTACCAGTCCGGCCCGAACGGCGTCGCGACGAGCACCTTGTACCCCTCGGCCGCGATCGAGCGCTGGAGCGCCGGCCGCACCCCGTAGAGCATCTGGAACTCGAACCGCTCGCGCTCGATCCCCTCGCGTGCCGCGAACGACCGCACGCGGCGGATGATCCGCTCGTCGTGCGTCGCAACGGCGACGTACGCGCCCTCGCGCAGCCCGCGCTCGACGAGCCGGACGTACGCGAGGTCGACGTCCCGCTTCGCCGGGTACGCGATCGAAGCCGGCTCGAGGTACGCGCCCTTGACGATGCGGAGGTTCGGCGCGTACGGCAGCAGGCGCTCGAGGTCGTCGGGGGAGCGGTAGAGGTACGCCTGCAGCGCGGTGCCCACATTCTCGTGTCCGGCCGCGCGGAGGCGCTCGACGATCTCGATCGTCGCTGCGGTGTACGCCGACTGCTCCATGTCGATCCGGATGAAGTTGCCGACCGTCGCTGCGTGGGAGACGAGTCGCTCGACGTTGGCGTAAGCCGTCTCCTCGCTGAAGGAGAGCCCGAGGTGGGTCAGCTTGAGGGCGACGTTCGCCCGGAGCCGTTCGGCCGCCAGCCGGTCGAGGATGCGTTCGTACTCGTTGACCACCGCGGTGGCGCCGGCCGGCGTCGGGACGGCCTCCCCGAGGAGCGTGGTGTTCGCGTGGAGGCCCGCGTCGTTCAGCCGCCGCAGCACGGAGACGCACTCGTCGAGCGTCTCGCCGGCGACGAAGCGCGCGGCCCCGAGCCGCATGCCGTGCCGCTGGACGACAGTCTGGAGCCGGCGGCTCGACGCCGCGCGCAGGATCGCGGTCCGTGGGAGAGCGGACAGCGCTGTCTCGACCCCGGCCACGCCGCGCGAGATTACCCGGCGGGAGCCATCTATTAGTTGAGCGAGGGATCCGGCGGCATGAGCGCGAGAACGCCGAACGGGCCGCCTTTGCGCGTGAGCACGGCGCTCCAGAGCGCCTCGGGCTCCGGCGTGAAGACGTCGTCCGGGACGGCGGGCTCCACGATCCACGATCCCTCCTCGAGCTCGCCGTCGAGCTGACCGGGCCCCCAGCCCGCGTAGCCGGCGAACACACGCGCGCGCCGCAGCTCACCGAGTTCGAGCGGGTCGACCTCGGAAGGGAGGAAGCCGATCGAGCCGAGGCCGAGCGCTCCGCCGCGGTCGTCGTCCGCGAACTCGACGAGGACGACGATCGACGATGGCTGCACCGGCCCGCCCACGTGGACCGGGTCGTCGTGGTCGACGAGCGCGGAGAGCTCGGGCACCGCCTCGTTCACCGTCGACTCCGAGATGCGGTTGAGGACGACGCCGAGAGCGCCCTCCTCCGAGTGCTCGCCGACGAGCACGACAGTCCGATGGAAGTTGGGATCGACGAGCGCCGGTCCCGCAACGAGAAGCTGGCCCTTCAGCGACTGCATGCGCATATCATCGCGCCGTGGGGGAGGTCTCCAGAGAGATCCGTCTCGCCGCTCGCCCCTCCGGCTTTCCCGACGAGACGACGTTCCAGCTCGCCGAGGTCGACGTCCCGGAGCCGGCGGAGGGCGAGATCCTGATCCGGAACGCGTA
>DASSQE010000036.1:0-37655 GCA_035702645.1 Gaiellaceae bacterium | reverse complement strand
TGCGCGACGACGTCGGCCTTCGCGAGCGCGGCGGTGAGGTCGGTCGGAGTCGCGAGCGCGACGACGACCGGTGCGTCGCCGCTCGCGAATGCAGCGCGCTCACCGTCCCACGCGACGGCCACGCGTCCCACATCCCGTCGAAGCGTGCCCTCCTGCCACGGGACGGCCAGGCCCTCCATCGGGGGCCGCTCGGCCGCGGGGAGCGCCTCGTCGAGCGTGTCCACCCGTCCGAGGAGCGCTCGGAACTCGAACCGCCGGAAGATCTCCTTCAGCTCCGAGCGGTCGGGCGGCTGGAGCACGAAGGTCGCCGGATCGACCCCGAGCTCGAGGTCGCGCCGCATCGTCGCGAGGAGCCTCGAGGCGCGCGCCTGCTCGGCGTTCTCGGAGATCGACCGCGAGCGGGCGGGAGAGAGCTCCGACGCGTGCTCGATCACCTCGTCGACGGAGCCGTACTGCGCGATCAGCTGTCCGGCGGTCTTGTCCCCGATGCCCGGGATGCCCGGAATGTTGTCGCTCGTGTCGCCCTTCAAGCCGATGAAGTCCGGGATCTGGTCGGGCCGGATCCCGTATCGGGCCTCGACGCGCTCCGGGGTGTACACCTGGACGTCGGCGACGCCTCTCGGCGTCATCATCAGGCAGACATTCTCGGACACGAGCTGGAACGCGTCGCGGTCGGTCGACACCACGCACGTCTTCACGCCCGCCTCGTCCGCCTGCGTCGCGAGCGTGGCGATGACGTCGTCGGCCTCCCAGCCCTCGAACTCGAGGTTCTGGTAGCCGAACGCCTCGACGATCGGGCGGAAGTGCGGGAACTGCTCGCGGAGGAGATCCGGCATCGGCCGCCGCTCGGACTTGTACTCCGCCGAGATCTCCGTGCGGTGAACCGGACGCGTGTCCCAGGCGACCGCCACCCCGCGCGGCCGGTAGTCGGAGAGGAGCTTGAAGAGCATGTTCGCGAACCCGAGCAGCGCATTCGTCGGCTGCCCGTCGGTGGTCTGCAGCTCCTCGGGCAGGGCGAAGAAGGCGCGGTAGGCGAGGTTGTTGCCGTCGACGAGGAAGAGCTCGGCCTCACGCGCGGGCGCATCGTCGAGCTGGAGCTCCTCGCCCGTCAGGGTCTTGGGCACCGTTCGAGTCTACGGCAGGCGTCTGGGTCGACCCGAGTCGCGACGAGTCGACTGCCGCTCGTTCGGGCGGCGCGAGATCGGAGTGCGCCGGGTGCTCGGGTAGCGTGCTCCTACGTGCGTCGCGTTCCGCTTCTCTCGGGATCGCGCGTCGTCGTCGCCCCGGTCGGAGAGGGCGACGTGGTGCTCCGGCCGCCCGGACCGCCGGAGCAGGTCGCGGACACTGCTGCTGCCGTGCGCGATGCTCTCCGGTTCCCGCTCTCGGGGCCGCCCCTCGCCGAGCTCGCCGGGAGCGCACACCGCGCGACGGTCGTCGTCGAGCCACCCGCGCTCCCGTATCCGGGCGTGGCGCGGGACCCTCGCCGGGAGGCGCTCTCCGCGACGATCGGCGAGCTCGAGCGCTGCGGCGTCCCCGACGACCGCCAGACGATCGTCGTCGCGGGTGGGCTCGGACGCCGCCTCGGGCGCCGGGAGCTCGAGCGCCTCCTTCCCCCTCCCCGCGCACGCTCGTTCCGGGGGCGCGTGGTCGTGCACGACGCGGAGAGCCCGGAGCTCGTGCCGATCGCGGAGCGTGAAGACGGAGCGGTGCGCATCGCGCCGGAGCTCCTCGGCAGCGACCTCGTCGTCGTCGTCGGGGCGGCGGAGACAGTCGTGGCAGGCGGGCCCGGAGCGCTGCTCGAGGCCTGCGACGCAGGGACGGTGCGCGCCGCGGCCGGCTCCGACTCGCTGCTCGAGGTCTCGGGGAGCCCCGGCTGGGAGCTGGCGGTCGCGATCGAGGCGGCGCTTTCGACGCGTCTGCCCGTCCTCGGCGTTTCCCTCGTCTACGACCACCCGCGCATCGGCGGGGCGCTCCGCGGCTACCCCGAGGACGATCGCATGCTCGACCGCGCCGCGCGATCGGATCTCCGCGCGCTCTTCTCGATCCTTCCGGCAGCCCTCAGGCGAGCGGTGCTCGACCACCAGGACCGGAGGCTCGACGTCACGACGGCGTTCGCAGGGCCGCCGTCGGTCGCGCATGCGGAGGCGCTCGTCCGGGGTGTCGCCCTGCGGGGAGCACGCCTGGACCAGCCGGTCGACACCCTCGTCGTCGGCGTCCCCTGGTTCGGCCCCCACCTTCCGCGCATGCCCTCGAACCCCGTCTCGGTCGCCGCGACCGCCCTCGGGCTCGCGCTCCGGCTGTATCGCGATGCGTTCCCGCTCGACGTCGACGGCACGCTCGTGCTCCTGCACCCGTTGTCGCGCGCGTTCGCGGAGACGGCCCAGCTCCCGTACGGAGACATGTTCGAGGCCCTCCGCAGGGACCGCCATCCCGAGCGCCTCGCCGAGGCGGAGCACACGGCTGCCGTCTCCGAGCCGGCCGTCGCCGCGTATCGCGCGGGGACGGCCTGCCACCCGCTCCTCCCCTACGCCGACTGGGCCGGGTGTGCGCCGGCGCTCGCGCGCCTGGGACGGGTCGTCGTCGCCGGCTGCCGGGACGCCGCTGCGGCACGGGCGCTCGGCTTCGTCCCGACGCGGAGCGTCTCGAGCGCGCTGGCGATGGCTCACGGCGTCGCGGGAGGGCGCGCGCGCGTCGGCGTCGTCGTCGGGCCGCCGTATCCGCCGCTCCTCGTAGGGTGAGAGTGCGCCGACCCTCGAAGACGGGCCACCGTCGCGGCCTTGGCGCATCCTCGCGTCGAGCGGTGTTACTCCTCGCCGAGGTAGGTCTTGCGGACCTGCTCGTTCGCCTTGAGCTCCTTCGCCGCCCCGGCGAGGACGACGCTGCCCGTCTCCAGGACGTAGCCACGGTCGGCGACCTCGAGCGCCATGAGCGCGTTCTGCTCGACGAGGAGGATCGGCGTTCCTTCCTTGTTGATCTCGACGATCGTCTCGAAGATGCGCTCGACGAAGATCGGTGCGAGCCCCATCGACGGCTCGTCGAGCATCAGGAGCTTGGGCCTGGCCATCATCGCGCGGCCGATCGCGCACATCTGCTGCTCGCCGCCCGACATCGTCCCCGCCTTCTGCGACTTCCGCTCGGCGAGCCGCGGGAAGAGCGTGAAGACGTGCTCCATGTCCGCCTTGATCTCCGCCTTGTCGGACCGGCGGAAGGCACCCATCTCGAGGTTCTCGACCACGGTCATGCGCGGGAACAGCTTGCGGCCCTCCGGTGACTGCGAGATCCCCTTCTTGACGATGTCGTGGGCGGGCACGTCCGTGATGTCCTCACGCTGGAACCGGATGCGGCCGCGGCGCGGACGGTTGAGGCCGTTGATCGAGCGGAGCGTCGTGGTCTTCCCCGCGCCGTTCGCGCCGAGGAGCGTGACGATCTCCCTCTCGCGCACGTCCAGCGAGACCCCACGCAGCGCGCGGATCGTCCCGTAGTACGTCTCGATGCGGTCGAGCTCGAGGACCGTTTCCGCCGCGTCTTCTCCGGCGGTCGTCTCGGGGGTCGTCGCCGTCGCCTCGGTCACGACACGGCCGCCTTCCCGAGGTACGCCTCGATCACGCGCGCGTCCTTCTGGACGTCCTGCGCCTGGCCCTCCGCGATCTTCTCCCCGTAGTCGAGCACGGTGATCCGGTCGGAGACGCCCATCACGAGCTTCATGTCGTGTTCGATCAGGAGGATCGTCAGCTTCTCGTCCTCGCGGAGCTTGAAGATGAAGTCGACGAACTCGAGCGTCTCCTGCGGGTTCATGCCCGCGGTCGGCTCGTCGAGGAGGAGGAGCTTCGGCCGCGTCGCGAGCGCGCGAGCGACCTCGAGCCGGCGCTGGTCGCCGTAGGCGAGGTTTCGCGCGTAGTCGTCCTCGTGCCCCGGGATGTCGCAGTACTCGAGCAGCTCGCGAGCCCGCTCGCGCGCTTCGCGCTCCTCGCGCCGGACGCGCGGCAGGCCGAGGATGCTGGGGACGATGTGGCCGCGGAGGCGGCTGTGCATCCCGACGAGGACGTTCTCGAGCGCGGTCATCTGCTGGAAGAGCCGGATGTTCTGGAACGTACGGCCGATCCCGCGCTCCGTGGCCGCGTGCGGAGGCTTGCCGCCGATGTCCTCGCCGTCGAAGATGACCCGCCCGTCCGTGGGCTTGTAGACGCCCGTGATCATGTTGAAGAAGGTCGTCTTGCCCGCTCCGTTGGGGCCGATCAGGCTCACGATCGATCCGCGCGGGATCGTGAAGTCGACATCCGAGACAGCGACGAGGCCTCCGAACTCCTTACGGAGCGCGACCGTCTCGAGCAGGAGGTCGACCGCCAACGCCTACTCCTCGGCGGCGTGCCGCACGTCCATGAGCGGCTCGTCGTGGACGCCGGTCTCGAACTCGAGCTGCCGCCGGCGCTCGGGGATGATCCCCTCGGGCCGCAGGAGCATCACCCCGACGATGATCGCCCCGTAGATCCCCGTCGACACCAGCGGGGCATTGACGCACCCGCCGCTCACCACCTTCCCGGGGTCCTGCGAGATCGCGTTACAGGGGAGCACGTGGGTGTTGAACCACTGTGAGATGTTCGCGAGGCCCTCGAAGTTGAGATACGTGAGGAACGCCGCCCCGGCGACGACGCCCCACACGTTCCCCATCCCGCCGAGGATGACCATCGAGAGAATGAACACGGAGATCCCGAAGTAGAAGTCGTCCGGGAAGACCCCCTGCTTGAACGAGCCGTACCAGGCGCCGGCGACACCCCCGAAGAACGCGCCCGAGGCATACGCCCAGGTCTTCGTGCGCATGAGCGGAATCCCCATCGCCGCGGCCGCGACCTCGTCCTCGCGGATCGCGATCCAAGCCCGTCCGAGTCGGGAGTCCCGGAGGCGGATGCTGCAGAAGATCGTGATGAGGAGCAGCCCCAGCGCGGACCAGTAGAAGAGGCTCGTGAAGTTGATGTACGTGCCCGACTTCTCGAGGAAGTTCGCAGGCAGCCCGAGGTGGGTCGAGAGCCAGACGCCGAAGCCCGGAGGGTCGATCGGGTTGATCCCCGGTGGGCCTCCCGTGAGGTCGAACCCGAGCGTCTCCTTGTCGCCGTTCCGTGCAACCTCGGCGACGATCTCGCCGAAGCCGAGCGTCACTATCGCGAGGTAGTCCCCCCGCAGGCGCAGCGTCGGTAGGCCGATCACGATGCCGCCGAACGCCGTCACGATCGCCGCCGCGAGGAGGACGATCCAGATCGAGACGTGGATACCCCCGACGCCCTCCGGGATCCCGACCCCGCCGAGGACGAAGTTCCCGCCGATCGGTTCCGCGTGCGGAGAGGCGAGCCACGCCGCCGTGTACGCCCCGAGGGCGTAGAACGCGACGTAGCCGAGGTCGAGCAGGCCCGCATAGCCGACGACCATGTTCAGGCCGACCGCCATCATCGCGAAGACGGCGATCAGCACCATCGTGTCGATCGTCGGGAACGAGTTGAAGACCGGAACGGTAAAGAGGAAGCGCTGGTAGTTCGTCTGCTGGATGAGGAGCGGGTAGAGGATCGCCAGCGCGAGGATCGTCCCCGGTATCGCATAGCGCCTGATCCGGCGCGGGAGGAGGTAGAGCGCGTAGCAGATGACGAGGAGCCCGATCGCGCCCGAGTCGGGCGTGACGCCGGACGCCCATGCCACCCCGATCACGATCGCCGCGATGACGAGCGGCGGCACCGCGCGCTGGAGCCACGGCGGCTGACTTTCCCAGCGGGTGCGCGCGTTCTTCAGTCCGATGCCCTCGAGCAGGCGCCACAGCCCGTTGTAGACGCGACCGCCGCTTCGACGCGAGGACATCGGAGCTAACTCCCCTCCGGCGTCTGCTCGCCCAGCAGCCCCTGCGGCCGGAAGACGAGGATGAGGATGAGGATCCCGAAGACGATCGAGTTGGTCCAGGCGGAGCCCGGCGCGTGCCACGAGAGACCCTCGTTGTAGTCCTGGATGAAGCCGATGAGGAGACCGCCGAGGACCGCGCCGGCGAGGTTCCCGATCCCTCCGAGCACGGCGGCGGTGAACGCGATCAGGCCGAGCGTGAAGCCGGTGTTGTACTGGATCGTCGTCTCGTAGAAGGCGAAGATGACGCCCGCGGCGCCGGCGAGAGCGCCCGCGACGAGGAAGGTGAACGAGATCGTGCGATTGACGTCGATGCCCATCATGGCCGCGGCGTCCTTGTCCTGTGCGGTCGCGCGCATCGCCTTCCCGCGCCGCGTGTAGCGCACGAGATAGACGAGCCCGAGGAGAACCGGCACGGTCACCGCGATGACGAAGAACTGGTCCCAGCGGTAGGTCGCGCAGTTCGGGCACGTCCCGATCGTGAAGACGGCGCTCGTCGGGAGCGTGTTCGGCGGCAACGAGACGGGCCGCGGCCCCTTCCACACGAACGCGACGTTCTCGATGATGAACGAGACGCCGATCGCCGTGATCAGCGGCACGAGCCGCGGCGCCCCGCGTAACGGCTTGTACGCGACGCGCTCGATCGTCGCATTGAGGACGGCGCAGCCGATCATCGCCGCGGCCAGCGCGACGAGGACCACGGGGATGAGCGTCGAGAGCGACGGGTTCGACCCGAGGTCGAACACCTGGATCGCGAACGTCGCCGCGATCATCCCGCCGATCATGAAGACGTCGCCGTGGGCGAAGTTGATCAGCTCGAGGATCCCGTAGACGAGCGTGTAGCCGAGGGCGACGAGCGCGTAGAGCGAGCCCCGCGTCAGCCCGGTGAACGTGAGCTGGAGGAACGTGCTCCAGTCCTTGAACAGGTTGACCAGGAGCCACGCGACGACGAGCGCGACGAGCGTGAGCCCGATCCCCGGGACGACGTAGGTCGAGAGCGGCCTCTTCGTCCGGCGTCTCGGTGCGACGGCCTCCGCGTGTGCCTGCGTCGACATCACGGCCTCCTATAGGAAGCGGGGAAGGGCCCGCGAGGGCCCTTCCCCGGTTCGACTCACCTCTCGGTGCCCGCTACGCGTTCACCTTGGTGACGACGACGTAGGCATAGACCGCGACCTTGCCCCTGAGCTGCTCGATGGTGATGTACTTGAGCGGCACGATGTCGCCGTTCTTGTCGAAGTGGAACGTGCCCATGATGCCGTTCTTGATGTTCGTCTTGAACAGCTGCTGGCTCACGGAGTTCCGGGTCCCGTTCGAACGCGCGATCGCGTTGAACATGATCTGAGCCGACTGACCCTGGTAGATCGGGTACGGCGGCATCTGACCCTTGAAGTGCGCGTATTTCCGGAGGCCGGCGATGAACTTCTGACCGGTCTTCGGCAGCTTCGCGAGCGGCTGGCCCGCGTAGCTGATGTAGAAGTTCTGCGCGGCCGACCCTGCTGCCAGGGTTGCCGACTCCGGCGTCCAGCCGTCCGGACCGCCCATGACGAGCTTCGGACCGAGAACGGAGCGAAGGTCCTTGAGGAGCTTCACGCCGTTGTCGCAGACGAGGCCGCCGAGATACACGGCCTGCGCCTTCGAGTCCTTGATCTTCTGCGCGATGGCGGTGTAGTCCGTCGCCTTGTCGCTCCAGGCCTCGAAGCCGAGCACCTTCATGCCGAGCTTCTTCGCCCGCGACTGAAAGCCCTGGGCGACGCCCTTACCGAACGTCGTGTTGTCCTGGAGGATGTACACGCTCTTCACGTGGTGGAGCGCCTTGAATGCGTCGGCCATCGACGGGCCCTGGAAGTCGTCGGTCGCCGCGACGCGGACGTAGTTCCGACGCTTCGTCGGGTAGTAGATGCCCGGCTCGCCCGGGTCGTTCCACGGTGCGAAGTGCGTCAGGCCGACGGCGGTGTTCGCCGAGCTGATCATGGCGACACTGCCGCCCGGGGCACGGTTCAGGATCGGGAGCTCGAGCTTCGAGCACCCCGAGTTGAACGTCCCGAGCACCCCGATCACGTTCGACGTACTGGCGTACGCCCGTGCGTTCGACGAACACGTCGCGGTGTCGTAGTGACCCGCCTGCGCCGTCGAGTCGTCGCACTCGGAGTAACCGACCGTGTACTTGCCGGCCTTGAACTTGTACTGGTCCTGCAGCACGTACCGGATCGCCTGCCCCATGAGGAGGTTCTGCGCACGACCCGCGCCCTGCAGCGGCAGATCCGACACCACGATGAACTGCGGCTTGCCGGACCCCTTGTAGAAGAGCGGGCCGCACGTCGACGGCAGCGCCGACGCGGATCCACTCGAGAACGGCCCGGCGATCGCCGCGGCGCCGGCTGCGAGCAGCACGACCGCCGCGACCGCGGAGCCGATCAAGATCCTGTTCTTCACTCAGTCCTCCCTCGGCTGATCGATGAACCTGCACAGGCATCGCGCGTGTGCCTGCGCCCGACGGGGGGGAAGTATCCCGCTTGCGCGGTCCGGGAGCAACCCCGGCGCGCACGTCCTAACAACTGTCAGTCGCGGAGCTCCGAGAGCGGGAACGAGCGGTGCGCGCGCGACGGGACGAGGAAGTTCTGGCGATGCGTGGTCGCGAGGATCGAGTTGAACCCGCTTCCTGCGCTCCCCGTCCCGAACTCGAGCCTCGTTCCGTCCGGCATCACGCCGTCCATGGCGAGCCTCGTGCGCCGGAAGTCGTCGCTCGTCGGATTGAAGACGACGAAGTGGAGCCCTGCGGCGGGCTCGTCCACCCATGCGTCCTGCGCCGCGTGCGCGGTCCAGAAGAACGGGTTGTCGAGCGTGTTGAAGTCCGCTCGCTGGGGCACCGCAGTTCCCGTCGGATAGAGCGTCCCGTCCGCCGCGGTCACGTCGCGGTCGAGCCGTGAAGCCGGTTGGATCGACCCCGAGTGCCCGATCTGGCGATACCGGGTGTAGTCGCGGCCCACTTCGGCGGTCGTCTGCACTTCCTTCGGCCCCTGCGGGACGGTCTGCGTGTCCTGCGGCACGGCGAGGCCGGGGCGGAAGGTCGTGTCGACGCGGCCCTGGAAGTCGAAGGTCTGGTACCAGGAAGCGACATCCTCGAACAGGTGCGACAGGTGCATGTGTGTCCCGTGCGCGAAGTAGCCGCTCGGGCTGAGGTCCGCGTAGCCCAGCGTCTCAAGGTTCGCGATCCGCGACGGCCCGTGCCCCGCCTTCTGCGACGAAGTGAACCCGAGAAAGAGCTCCGCCCCGTCCGGGATGAGCTCCGCCCCGTCGATCCCGGCCGCGACGGCCATCTGCTTGGGAAGGCCTGGCCCGCCGTCGAATCCCCCGCCGACGAACCCCTTCCGGATGCTCGTGACGGCGAAGAGGCCGCGGAGGTCGTCGAAGAGGGCCTTCGCGCCAGCCTGGACGTTGTCGAGTGAGTCGCTCCGGAGGAGGACGGCGACGTCGTTCGCCTCGAGGCGCGTGGACTTCGAGTCGCTCGGGAAGCGGATCGAGTCCTCGAGCACCCGCACCTCGGTCCCGCGCGTCGCCGACGCGCGCCGATCGACGGGGAGGTGCCGCCTCGCCTGACCGGGCACGAACCGGTCGAAGTACGGAAGCCCCCACGCGACCGTGACGCCGAGACCGGCCGGCGTCGGCTCGAAGCGGCCGTCGAGCCCGGTGAGCGCCTGCTCGAACTGCTCTCGCGCTTCTCGCAGCGCCGCCGGGCGCCGATCGACACGCAGCGTCGCGGTGACCACCTCGTGGTGAAGCGGCGGGACGAGGACCTCGACGTCGTTGTCCGTGACCACGCGGATCCCGTCGAGCAGGTGCTGCTCGGGGGGAAGCGCGCCCGACGCCACGCGCTCGGGCGTGCTGCCGAGCTTGTCGACGAGCTCGTAGATCCCGGCGGCAGCGAGAGCCGACGCGGCGGCGCCGCCGACGAGCTGCTTCCGAGTCAGGCGCACGTCAGGTCTGAGACTTGGCCTTCGGCTCGACCAGGACGAGGGTACGCATCATCCGATCGAGGTTCGCGACGACCTGCTTGTACGTGTACGGGGCTGCGACGTGCTCCGACAGCGAGTAGAGGGAGCCGTTGCGATGCCACGCGTAGAGGAGGTGCCACTGGTCGGCGCCCTGGTTCGACGTGTACAGCGTCGCGACGATCTTCCCGAACTTCTTCTTCTGGGGCTTCGGGTCGGAGAAGCACGGGCTCGGGCGCTCGAGCGTCTTCCCGTTGACCGAGAGCGTGTTGTCGCAGGTCGGGATCCGCGAGTTGCCGGGATAGCCGCGCAGGTTGACGTGGACCTCGCTGATCTGGGCACCGAGCCCGGAGTCGAACCACAGGAACTTGACGAGGTACGACCGGTCGGGGTCGACTTCGTGGCCGTTGAAGGGAGAGCCGGCCCAGCGTCCGACGAGCGGCCGCGGGAGCCAGGAGGGGCAGTAGACGGGAGCCCGGATCTCGTTCGCGAGCTTCTGCCAGCTCACGCGCGCACCGGCGGGACATGCAGGCGCTTTGGCGGCGGTCTCCTCAGCGGTTGGCTTCGAGCTGCTGCCTCCGCACCCCGCCGCGACGAGCGCGAGCGCCGTGACGATCGTTCCTGCGAGCGCCACCGTGCGCTCGAACCGCAACTCTCTCGTGACCCTCACGCTCTCCCTCGCATGACGTCTTGCTCGCCGGCGCGGCCGGCGAGCCGCAAGGTAGCAGCGATCCACGGCCGCGCATGTTGCCGCCGGGTTCAGTGGCAGGTCGTCGGCTCAGTGGCGCACCAGGATGTAGAAGAGGATCGCCACGAGGCAGAACGGGATTCCGGTCAGCACCAGCGCCGAGAGGGCCTCGTCGTTCATCGCGAGCAGCAGCATGGCTGCAGTGTCGATCGCCGAGCCCTCGCCGCCATCCGGAGATCACCGAGATTTCGGTACGTGAATCCCGCGGTTCGAGCGGTGCTCCCGAAGCCCGTGGGGCCGCGCGGCGGAGTCCAATGCCGAGCGCGTTCCGATGCCTCCGCGACTCGATCCGCATGCCGGAGGTGGGGGTCGAACCCACACGTCCCGAGGGACACGGGATTTTGAGTCCCGCGCGTCTGCCAGTTCCGCCACTCCGGCTCGGCAGTCGATCGTAGCGTTGACGGAAACGGACGCTCGAGGCCGAAGGCGGGCTTTGCCGAGGGACACGGGATTTTGAGTCCCGCGCGTCTGCCAGTTCCGCCACTCCGGCCGGTCCGATCGTAGCCGCGACCACGCGTCGAGACTCGTGCCGGTTCTCCGGATGGGCGCGAGTAGGCTGCAGCCGTGCGCCTGGGAGTACTGACCGGCGGTGGGGACGTCCCGGGCCTCAACCCCTGCATCAAGGCGTTCGTCAACCGGGTGGTGGCATCCGGGCACGAGGTCGTCGGCATCCGGCGCGGCTGGGCCGGGCTCCTCTACTGCGACCCGGCGGAGGAGGGCGCCCGGGACGAACTCCTCGTGCGGCTCGACCCGGCCGCGGTGCGGACGATCGATCGCTCGGGCGGGACGATGCTGCACACCTCGCGGACGAACCCGGGCAACGTGCGGACGCGCGAGGTCCCCGCGTTCCTCGCGGACGGGGTGTCGGGCGAAGGCCCGTTCGACCTCACGAACCACGTCCTCCGCGTGATCGAGCACCTCGGCATCGACACGCTCGTGCCCATCGGCGGGGACGACACGCTCTCATACGGCCTGCGGCTCCATGACGAGAACGTCCCGGTCATCGCGATCCCGAAGACGATGGACAACGACGTCCACGGGACCGACTACTGCATCGGCTTCTCGACCGCCGTCACCCGCGGCGTCCAGTTCATCCACAACCTTCGCACGAGCGCCGGGAGCCACGAGCGCATCGCCGTGATCGAGCTGTTCGGGCGGTACTCGGGAGAGACCTCCCTCATCACGGCCTACCTGGCGGGCGTCGACCGGGCGGTGATCTCCGAGATTCCGTTCGACATCGATCGGCTCGCCGAGCTCCTGCTCGCCGACAAGCGGGAGAACCCCTCGCGCTATGCGATGACGACCGTCTCGGAAGGTGCGACGGATGCCAGCGGCGAGCTCGTGCTCTCCGGCGAGGCCGACGCGTACGGGCACCGGAAGCTCGGCGGAATCGGACTGCTTCTCGGCGAAGCGCTCAAGGAGCGGACGGGCGAGGACATCATCTACCAGCAGCTCGCCTACCTGATGCGCTCCGGGAGCCCCGACTCACTCGACCTCATGGTGGCCACGAACTACGCGGTCATGGCCGCCGACCTCGCGATCGAGGGCGACACCGGGCGGATGGTCTCGCTCCGGAACGGCAGCTACACGACCGTCCCCATCTCTGCGACTCGGGAAGGCGTCAAACGGGTCGACGTCGACGAGCTCTACGACGTCCGCCAGTACCGGCCGAAGGTGCGCCACGTCCTCGGCAAGCCGATGTTCCTCTACTGACCGTGAGGAGCGTGCTCGACGCGTGAGCGTGTTCGGCGTCCTCACGGGCGGCGGCGACTGTCCCGGGCTGAACGCGGCGATCCGCGCGATCGTCCGCGGGCTGGACGCGCGGGGCCACGAGGTCGTCGGCATCCGCACGGGGTGGCGCGGGCTCGTCGAGACCGACGTGATGCCGCTCACCCGTCGCTCGGTCGCCGGCATCCTCCCGCGCGGAGGCACGATCCTGGGCACCACCGGGTTCGACCCGTTCAGGGAGGACGGCGCCCTGGACGCCCTCCTCGCCACGACGGAGAAGCTCGGGTTGCAGGGGGTGGTCGCGATCGGAGGCGAGGGCACCCTGAGCGTCGCGCGCCGGCTGCACGAGGAGCATGCGTACCACGTCGTGGGCGTGCCGAAGACGATCGACAACGACCTCGCCGGAACGGACGTCACGATCGGGTTCGACACCGCCGTCCACGTGTGCACGGAGGCGATCGACCGCCTCCACACGACGGCCGAGTCGCACCACCGAGTGATGGTGGTCGAGGTGATGGGGCGCAACACCGGTTGGATCGCCGTCGCCAGCGGGATCGCGGGAGGCGCCGACGTGATCCTCGTGCCCGAGCTCCCAACCCCCATCGAGGACGCGTCCGACCACGTCCTCGCACGGCACCGCGACGGCAAGGATTTCTCGATCGTCGTCGTAGCGGAGGGGTATCCGCTGACGCGGCGCTCGGGTGAGCGGGGAACCCCGGTCGTGCAGGGCGAGGACGTCTACGGCTACGCGCGACTCGGCGGCATCGGCGAGGTGGTCGCCGCCGAGATAACGAGCATGACGGGCTTCGAGTCGCGCGTGAGCGTCCTCGGCCACGTGCAGCGGGGTGGAACCCCGACCGCCCGGGACCGGTTCGTCGCGACGCAGCTCGGGCTCCGGGCGGCGGAGCTCGCGGACGAGGGCGTCTGGGGCCGCATGGTCGGGATCCATGCGAACCAGGTCGTCGACTCCTCCCTCGAGCTGGCGACCGCGGAGCGGCGAGCCGTGCCCCCGGACTGGCTCGAGACGATCCGGATCGTGGCCTGAGCGAGACTCAGACCGCGGGCGGCTCGGCCCCGACGAGCGCGGCGACATCGCCCGGAGCGACGAGAACGGCGTCGATCCCGGCACGCTCGAGCTCGGCGACGTCCTCGGCCGTCGCCTCGTGCAGCTCCGCGATCGCGAGCTTCCCGGCCGGCACGTCGTGGAGCAGCGCGAGGAGCGAGTCCAAGGGGTCCTGCTCGTCGTCGGATTCCGCCGTGAGGAGGAAGACCTCGGGGTCGAGCTGGTCGAGAGCGTGCTCGAGATCGTCGGACCGTGAGACGCGGACGACGCACTCGAGCCCGAGGCTCCGTCCTTCGTCCCAGGCCGCCCGGTCGACGGGGACGACGACCGCGTCGGCGGCGACGCCGCTCGCGTCGATGAGTCCGCCGACGTAGAGCAGCGGAAGCTGGGAGGAGACGCGGACGGCGTTCGCTCCCCGCCGGGCGACGAGTCCGTCTGCGCCCTGCCGCTCCGCCTTCTCGGCGGAGGCGCTGTCGTCCACCTCGACCAGGATCGAGATGCCGTCGCCCTCGGCGATCGCCTGGCTGAGCTTGCTCACCGGTCGGGATGCTACTTCGCCACGACCCGATCGCCGCAAACCGGATCGCGCCGGGATCGTCATTGTTGAGTCGATGAGGCTCGTCGCATGCGCCGTGGTCGCGCTCCTCGTGTTCGCGGGCACGGCCGGCGCACGCGCGATCTCGGGGACGGACGGGAACGACGTCCTGCGGGGGACGCCGCGCGCCGACACGATCGGCGGCAAGGGCGGCGCAGATCGCATCCTGGGGCAAGCGGGGCCGGACGTCCTCGTGGGCGGGGCGGGCGCCGACCTCCTCGACGGCGGGCCGGGCGCCGACCGGATCGCCGCCGAGTACGACGGCGCGCGCGACACCGTGCGCTGCGGCTCCGGCGCCGATGTCGTGACTGCCGATCCACTCGACCGTGTCGCCGCCGACTGCGAGCTCGTCAGCCGCCGCATCTCCCGCGATCCGTACGGGAATCCCGACAGCCAGCACGAGACGGAGGTCGAGCCCGACAGCCTCACGGTCGGGAGCACGACGGTCGCAGCCTTCCAGGTCGGCAGGCGGTTCGACGGCGGCGCCGCGAACATCGGCTTCGCCCGGTCGGTCGACGGCGGCCGAACCTGGACGAGCGGTCTCCTTCCGGCCCTCGCGACCGCGAGCAGTCCGCCGGGCCCCAACCCGGTCGTGAGCGACACCGTCGTCGCGCACGACAGCGTGCACGGCACGTGGCTGATCTCGGCCCTCGCGATCGACGGCACGGTCACCAGGCTGACGGTGAGTCGCTCCGCGGACGGATCGTCGTGGAGCGCCCCGTTCGTCGCAGCCGAGGCCGAGGCGGGGAGTGGAGCTGGGGGCCAGGGCCAGAGCGAGGCGATCGCGTTCGACAAGGACTGGATCACCTGTGACGACGGCGCCGGCAGCCCATTCCGCGGCCGCTGCTACCTCGCGTACACGGACACGCTCCGACACGACGCCCTCGGCGTGGCCACGTCCGACGACGGTGGGGCGACGTGGTCGACACCGGTCGAGGCGCCGGTGGACGACGTCGTGGGTGCTTTCCCGGTGATCCGGCCGAGTGGCGAGCTCGTCATTCCGTTTCTCTGGCACGGCAATTCGGTCGGAGTCGTGTCCTCCTCGGACGGCGGGAGGACGTTCGGCGCGCCCGCGACGGTGGCGACCGTCTCGACCAAGAGCACTCCCGGGCTCCGCTTCTTCCCGCTCCCTTCTGCCGCCGTCGACCGGACCGGTCGCGTCTGGATCACCTGGCAGGACTGCCGTTTCACAACTGGCTGCGCCGCGAACGACGTGGTCGTTACGACGTCCACTGCCTCGGGCGGCTGGAATGCGCCGGTGGCGGCCACCTCGGGCCGGAACGCAGTCACCCCCGCGATCGGGATCCAGCCGAGCACGGGCCGGGTCGCGATCGCCTACTACACGGTGAGCCCTACGGGGATCGACGCCGAGCTCGTCGAGTCGCGGGTCGGGAGCGCAGGGTTCGGGCCGCCGCGGCGGCTGTCGGCGCGGACGATGGCGCGTTCGTGGATCCCGAACACCGTGTCCGGTCGCATGCTCGCCGACTACATCTCCGTCGACTACGCAGGGGCGAGACCGCTCGTGGTCTGGGCGCTCGCCTCACCGCCCGTCGGCACGAGCATGCGGCAGGCGATCTACGCGACCCGCGGCTGAAGCTACTCGCGGGTGACGCCACGCCTCCGAGGCACCGGGGTTGGTCGACACGCATCCGAGCTCCGCACGAACGTCACGGGCGTACTCTGATGTGCGACTCAGGGCGACCGTGACGAGACGTGCAACCCTCTTGCTGTTGACGCTGGCTGCGGCGGGGGGAGCCGCTGCTAATGCTGAAGGGATTTCCACCGCCGAGGGTCCTGCCAACGCGATTACGGTGGGATGCGATCAGATCATCGGAAGGGCGAAGACCGGACACGACGCCGGTTACCGCGTCGTCCTGGGCATTGTTTCCGCTCCTCCGGCAAGTCTCGGCAGCACCGTGCACGTCCCGGAGTACACACCGTTCCCGTACTGGCGGAAGGCCGGAATGGTCATTCACGCCGGCAGGCAATCGGTGACCGTCAGCGTTCCGGCCGCGTACGCCCGTCGTGTCCGCATCGGATGGGGCAACCCTGCAACGCCCACGACGACCGTCAGGTTCTCGGCGTGCCCGTCGTTCCGGGGCTGGATTGCCTACGCGGGAGGTTTCTTCCTGCGCGCTCGCTCGGCCTGCGTCCCTCTTACGTTCGCCGTTGGCCGCCGCCACACGACGTTGCGGTTCGGTCTCGGTCGGCGCTGCTGAAGGACGCAGGTCGCTCAGGGGCCGATCGGGTGCCAGACGGTCTTCAGCTCGAGGAAGCTCTCGATCTCCCACGGGCTCCGGGCGTCCGGCGTGGAGGCGACCACGCGCTTGACGTTCTCCGCCGCGAGCCGCTCGAGCTCGGCGCGCTGTCCGTCTGCGCCGGTGACGTCGATCGCGTTCACGTCCATGTGGCCCGCGAGCCACGGGGCGAGCTCCTCGGCGAAGCCCGTGAGGATGTTGACGGCTCCCGGCGGGAAGTCTGAGGTCGCGATCGCCTCCGCGAGCTCGACGGCGGCGAGCGGGTGCTCCTCGGCGGCCACCGCGACGACGGCGTTGCCGCCGACGAGAGCCGGTGCGATCCGCGACACGAGGCCGATGAGCGCCGGCTCGGCCGGAACGAGGACGGCGACGACGCCGGTCGGCTCCGGCACCGTGAAGTTGAAGTACGGGCCGGCGACCGGGTTCGCGCCGCCGAGCACCTGTGGCAGCTTGTCGGCCCAGCCCGCGTACCAGACGACGCGGTCTATGGCGTCCTCGACCTCGGCGCTCCCCGAGCAGACCCGCTCGAGGTCGGCAGCGCGGGCCTCCATCATCTCGGCGAGGCGGTACAGGACCTGCCCGCGGTTGTACCCGGTCATCCCGGACCAGCGCGGAAACGCAGCACGCGCCGCGCGGACGGCGTCACGGGCGTCCTTCCGCGAGGCGCGGGCGACGTTCTGCCCGTCGGACTCGTAGGTCCGCCCCGACTCCGAGCGCGGGAATGCCCCGCCGATGTAGAGCTTGTACGTCTTCTTGACCGGAAGCCGTGTCACGCGGTCACCGTCCGGCTCGGGCGTCCGGAGCGGCCGACACGGCTGTGGGACGATCGGCGCAGAGTCGGCGTTGTCGCGATGGAGTTCAGCGACTGGTGCGGCGATAGGATCGGCCGCGGGTGGCGGGTGGTCTTACTCCCCACCCAGGGTGGGGAGGAGAGGAAGCTCGCGTCCCACGACTCCGCCTGCCCGCTCACTCGAACCTCAGGTACGGCTCGAGCCCGTGGCGACCGCCCTCGCGCCCGAATCCCGACTCCTTGTAGCCGCCGAACGGCGAGGTGGGATCGAACCGGTTGTACGTGTTCGCCCATACGACTCCCGCGCGCAGCCGCTCGGTCATCCACAGGATCCGCGACCCCTTCTCGGTCCACACCCCCGCCGACAGCCCGTACGGCGTGTTGTTCGCCTTCTCGACTGCCTCCTCCGGCGTCCGGAAGGTGAGGACGGAGAGCACGGGCCCGAAGATCTCCTCCTGCGCGATGCGGTAGCTCTGCGCGACGTTGGTGAAGAGCGTCGGCACGAACCAGTACCCGCGCTCGGGCAGACGGCATGCGGGCTGGTAGATCTCCGCCCCCTCCTCCTCCCCGCTCGCCACGAGCTCGCGGATCTTCTCGAGCTGCGCCTTGGAGTTGATCGCGCCGACGTCGGTGTTCTTGTCGAGCGGGTCGCCGACCCGGAGCGTCGACAGGCGCCGCTTGAGCTTCTCGAGCACGGGTTCGTAGATCGACTCCTGCACCAATAAGCGCGACCCGGCGCAGCAGACGTGCCCCTGGTTGAAGTAGATGCCGTTCACGATGCCCTCGACCGCCTGGTCGAGAGCCGCGTCGTCGAAGACGATGTTCGCGGCCTTCCCGCCGAGCTCGAGGGTGAGCCCTACCCCGCGGCCCGCGAGCTCGCGCTGGATCAGCTTGCCGACCTCCGTCGACCCTGTGAACGCGACCTTGTCGATGCCCTCGCTCTTCACGAGGTGCCCGCCAGTCGTCCCGTCGCCGGTGACGATGTTGACGACCCCGGGGGGGAGCTCCGCCTGCCGGCAGACGTCGGCGAAGAGCATCGCGGTCAGCGGCGTCGTCTCCGCCGGCTTGAGGACGACCGTGTTCCCGCACGCGAGCGCGGGCGCGATCTTCCACGCGAGCATGAGGAGCGGGAAGTTCCACGGAATGATCTGCGCAGCCACCCCGAGGGGCCGCGGCCTGCGGCCCGGGTAGGCGTACTCGAGCTTGTCCGCCCAACCGGCGTAGTAGAAGAAGTGCGCTGCCGCGAGCGGGATGTCGACGTCGCGGGACTCGCGGATCGGCTTGCCGCCGTCGAGCGACTCGGCGACGGCCAGCTCGCGCGAGCGTTCCTGGAGGATGCGCGCGATGCGGAACAGGTACTTCGCTCGCTCGGAGGGTGCGATGTCCGACCACCCGTCCTCGAACGCCGTCCGCGCCGCGCCGACCGCGACGTCGACGTCCTCGGCACCGGCGAGCGCGACCTCGTAGAGGGCCTCCTCGGTCGAGGGCGAGATCGACTCGAACCACTCGCCCGATCTCGGCTCCACCTCCTCGCCACCGACGAAGAGCCCGTACCGCGGGCGGATCTCGACGATGTCCCGCGCCTCGGGCGCCGGCGCGTAGTCCCACTCGATCGTTGCCGGAGCGGACGAGCCGCGCTTCTCGAGATGCTTTTCGGGTTGCTTCTCGAGCTTGGCCATCAGTCGATCGTGAAGTAATCGCCGGACTGATACCGCCCGGTCCGCTCCTTGCGGATCTGCATGAGCACGTCGTTCAGGAGCGACGACGCGCCGAAGCGGAAGAGGTCGGGGGTCATCCACTCGGTCCCGAGCGTCTCGTGCAGCACCACGAGGTACTGCACCGCCTGCTTCGCGACCCGGATCCCGCCGGCCGGCTTGATCCCGACGACACGGCCCGTCTCGACGTACACGTCGCGGACCGCCTCCATCATGCAGAGGGTCACGGGCAGTGTCGCGGCCGGGCTGACCTTGCCGGTGGACGTCTTCACGAAGTCCGCACCGGCGGCCATCGCGAGCAGCGACGCACGCCGCACGTTGTCGTAGGTGCCGAGCTCCCCGGTCTCGAGGATGACCTTGAGGTGCGCGGCGCCGCACGCCTCCTTCACCTGCACGATCTCGTCGTAGACCTTCGCGTAGCGGCCGGAGAGAAAGGCTCCCCGATCGATGACCATGTCCACCTCGTCGGCGCCGAGCTCCACGACCGCACGGGCCTCCGAGACCTTGAGCCCCGTCGGCGACTGGCCGGACGGGAACGCGGTCGCGACCGACGCCACCTTCACTCCGCTCCCGGCGAGTCG
The DNA here is from genome assembly GCA_035702645.1 of Gaiellaceae bacterium. Lineage (GTDB taxonomy): Bacteria > Actinomycetota > Thermoleophilia > Gaiellales > Gaiellaceae > GMQP-bins7. The sequence goes on along the minus strand of DASSQE010000036.1, from coordinate 18,311 downwards.
CGCCTTCGCCGTCTCGACGAGGTTGGGGTAGACGCAGACCGCCGCGACCGGGGGGACGCTCGCGTCGACCGGATCGGGCCGCATCGCCTTGGAGCAGAGTGCGGCGACCTTTCCCGGCGTGTCCTGGCCCTCGAGCGTCGTCAGGTCCATCATCCGGATCGCCAGGTCGAGCGCCTGGAGCTTCGACTCGCGCTTGATCGACCGTTTTGCGAGCGTCGCCGCCCGTTCCTCGAGCGCGACGGCGTCGACCGAGCCGATGCGGGGAAGCCGCGGCTCGAGCGGAAGCTCGAACCCGCCGATGACGGCTGGGCTGGTGACCATGACCCGAGTCTAGCCCTGGCGGAAACGCCTACTGGTAGCGGAGCGCCTCCGCCGGCTGGATGCGCGATGCCCGGATCGCGGGCGCGAGCGTCGCCGCCAGCGCGACGGCATAGACCAGGAGGAAGATGAGCCCGAGGTTCGTCCAGGGGACGACGAGCTTCAGGTTGCTCCAGCTCGGCTGCTGACGCTGATCGTCGACGATGTTCCACGCGAGGAGCAGGCCGAGGGCGGTCCCGACCACGATCGCCGTCAGGGCGACGAACGAGGACTCGATCAGGAAGGCCGCCTGCACCATGCGGCTGCGGAACCCGATCGCCCGCAGCACGCCGATCTGCTGCCGCCGCTCGACGACGGCGCGCGCGCTGATGACACCCAGGGCGGCCACCCCGACGAGCAGGCCGAGCGCGAGGAAGCCCTGGATCAGGTGGTTGAACGTGAGGCTCGCCGCCATGGCGTCGTCGACGACCTGCTGGATCGACTCCGCGTCGAGCCCGTTCGCGAGGAAGGCGGACTCGAGCTTCGCCGCCGCCGCCTTCGGGTCGACCCCGGGAGCGAGCGCGAAGTAGTGGATCGTCGGCCGCACCCGGCCGGGGAACGCGGAGGCGAGCGTCGACTGCGAGGCGGAGATCCCGAGCATCTCCAGGGGCGCGGTGTCCTTGAGTACCCCGATCACGGTGAGGCGGACGTGGCGTCCGGTCTGCTTGTCGAGGACGTCGACTGGGATCGGAGCGAAGGTTCCGTCCTCGAAGGTGAAGCCGGAGAGCGCGAAGTCCGGGACCGGGCCGAAGTTGAAGTGGTCCCGCCGAGGCACGACCGTGCTGTCGACCACGGCCAGCCCCGGGTGCGTCCGGAGCGCCCGCCAGACCTGCGCCGACGACCTGTACCCCTCGGCGATCGCCCCGAGCCCGAACGTCGTATGGCGCAGGAACGAGTCGTCGAGACCGCGGGCGAGGTACGTCTCCCACGGCCGTCCTGCACCGAGCTGCTTCGCCTCGACCGCGAGGACCGACTGGCTGCCGACGGCCGTGAACTGAGACGGATCGATCCCCGGGGCCCTCCGGAGAGCGGCTTGCATGTCGGTGATCGGCGCCGCGGCCGTCGTCCCCGCGCGCACCTGGAATCCTCCCCCGTAGTCCTCGAGGCCGATCGCGTGGACGAACGAGCCGTTCGAGGCGGTGCCCGTCACGAGCGTGAAGACGACGAGCGTGAACATCGCGAGTGTCGCTCCGGTCCGGAAGCGAGCGGAGAGTGGGTACGCCATCGACATCCGCAGGATGGGCGCCAGGCTCCTCACGCGTCCGAGCAGCCGCGTGACTCCGCCCAGGAGCACGTCGGCGTTGAAGACGATCACCCAGACCGTGCCGACCGTGATCAGGAGCCCCGCGACGATCCACGTCGAGAAGTCCATCGCGAGCGTCCCGAAGACCGCGTCCCAGACGCTCCACGGAAGCATGAGAACGACGACCATGGCGCCTGCGCAGACGGTCGTCGCGAGGCGCTCCGGCACACCGACGGCCCGGAGCAGCGGGACGAAGCCCATGAGGACGAGCGACACGCCGAGCATCAGCGGCGTTGCCGCGCTCGCGCTCGTCCCGGAGACGACGAGCAGCGTTCCGAGCAGGATCGACACGGCCGCGAGGACGAGCCTCCGCCTGCGACGCGGGGCGGGCGGCTCGGGGAGGTTGCGGATCGCGCTCGAGATGTTCATCACGCTCACGCGCCACGCGGACACGGCGACGACGACGAGCGTGAGGAGGAGACCGAGCGCGGCGGCGATGACGAGGCTGCGGGCCGAGACGGCAAACCGGATCTGGAGCCCCTCGTCTGCATCGGCGGCGCCGAACGCCGTCGACATCACGAACACCATGCCGAGGGCGACGACCGCGCCGAGGATCGCGCCGACGACGGCAGCGCCGAGGTCGTAGGCGGCGCCCTCGAAGGTGAACATCTGGACGAGGTGGCCACGCCTCGTCCCGACCGCCCGGGCGATGCCGAGCTCACCGCGGCGCTCGGCGGCGAGCATCACGAAGATGAGGAAGATCAGGAGGATCCCCGCGGCGATCGCGAACGAGCCGAAGGTCGTGAAGACGCTCATGAACGCAGCGCCGGTCTCGTCCGCGGTGTCGATCGCGTCTGCCTTCACCGTCTGCACCTCGAGCCCGAGCTGCCTCGCGACGGGCTGCAGTCTCCGCTCGACCGCCGGCGAGAGCGCCGCGCCGGACATCGTGCCGCCGCGGTTGGAGACGAGGACCGCCGACACCTGGCCCGGCCGGCCGAAGAGCCGCTGTGCGGCGCGGAGGGGCATGAGGAGCGCGGCATCGGACGTGGCGGCTCCCTCGAACCGGACGACGTCCCGGACGACCTCGGGCTGTGGGCCGCGGCTCGTGTAGACGAGGACGCGGTCGCCGGATCCGACCCGGAGCTTGTCCGCAGCCTTCAGGTTCAGGAAGACCTGGCCCGCGCGCAGCTGCGCCAGCGAGACCCGCCCTCGAGTCCCGACGATCGGGGAGAAGCCCTCGAGCTGCGAGGCGTCCGCGGCGAAGAGCATGACGCTCGGCTCGCTCTGGCGCGTACGGGGTGCCTGGACGGAGACCTGCTGGACGATGGCTCCGGCGACTCCGTCGACGAGACCCGACCGCGCGACGGCGCCCCGGACCTCCCCGACCGCGGACTCGCCGACCCAGCCCGTCCCGGTCGCCGACCCGAGCGCACCCGGGATGTCGTCGACGGCGCCCTTCGGTGCGACGGTCTCGTCGGTCGCCCCGAGCGCTGTCACCGCGGTCGAGCGGATGGTGTGATTCATCGTGTCGCCGGTCGTCAACGCGGCGGCGATGATGGTCGTCCCGAGCATGAGGCCGACGACGATCAGCGCCGTGCGAGCGGGGCGTCGAGCGGCGCTGCGAAGAGCGAGCTTGAGGAGGATCCGGTTGCGGAGCGCGAGCGCCGCGAGCACTCCGAACGCGATCCCGAGCCCGGCGACGAGAGCGACCAGGAGCGTGTCGACCGGGATGCCGAAGAGCTCCGTCATCACCGCCTCCTAGTGGATCGCACCCTCCGGGGCTTCGGCGACCACGACGTCGTAGGTCTCACGACCTGGGGACTGCCGGTAGACGACGATGTCGGAGAGCTTCTCGATCTGCGACTGGTAGAAGCCCGACACGCGGGTCGCCTGCGCGGCCTCGTCGCTCTCCCAGAAGGTGAGCACGAGAACCTTCCCGTCCGCGGACAGAAGGACGTAGCACCCCTCGTAGCCCTCCTGCTCCCGGAGGGCGGGGACGAGCACCTCCTTGAAGCGTTCGATCGCGTCGCTCGGATTCATCCGCACGACGTCGATCTCCGCTTCGGTTGCGCGCACCACCATGCCTACCTCACCTCCATGTGCTCCTCGCCCAGGATCTCTCCGTCGACCATGCGCACGATGCGGTCGGTCTTGCGGCCGACGGCGATGTCGTGCGTGACGATCAGGAAGGTCAGCCCACGCTCGACATTGAGCTTCCGCATCAGCGCGACGATCTCCGTCGCGTTCTCCGAATCGAGATCACCCGTCGGCTCGTCCGCCCAGACAATCGCCGGGTCGTTGACCAGCGAGCGGGCGATGGTGACGCGCTGGCGCTCCCCGCCGGACAGGGCGTCCGGCACGTGCGCGGCGCGGTCGGCGAGCCCGACGAGGCCGAGCGCGTCGAGCGCGCGCACCCGCGCGGTGTGTCCGTCGACGCGCGAGACGAGGAGCGGGAGCTCCACGTTCTCCACGGCCGTCAGGACCGGGATCAAGTTGTAGAACTGGAAGACGAACCCCATGCGTCGCGCGCGATAGTCGGTTCGCTCGCTGTCCGACATCTCGGACAGCGACGTGCCCTCGATCACGACCTCGCCGCCGTCGATCGAATCGAGGCCGGAGAGACAGTTCAGGAGCGTGGTCTTCCCGGACCCGCTCGGCCCCATGATCGAGACCATCTCGCCCGGCCGCAGCGCGAGGTCGACGCCGCGAAGTGCGTCGACCCGGACCGCACCGGTGTCGTAGATCTTCGTGACTGCGCGCGCCTCCACGATCGGCGCAGGCGTAGAAACCCACCGCTCGGGCGTGAACGCTTCGCGAGCGGTCGCCGCCATACCGGGTGCCTTCGTCTCGACTGCCATCGCACCCTCCCTGGTACTCGTGCCGAAGGCTCGCGCACCGCCCGGTCCGGCACATCAGCGACATACCTGAAGTCCCTTCGGCGAACTACCGACGAGCCGCGGCTCGAGCCTCTAGTAGCCGAGGCGCTCGAGCATGCGCGGATCGCGGCGCCACTTCGGCCGCACCTTGACGACGAGCTCGAGGTACACCGCGTGGCCGACGAGCGCCTCGACCTCCGGTCGCGCGCGCGTCCCGATCTCCCTCACCATCGCGCCCTTCTTGCCGACCAGGATCCCCTTCTGCGACTCGGTCTCGACGTAGAGAAGCGCTCGTACCGTCTTCTCTCCGAGCTCCTCGACCTCGACCGTGATCGCATGCGGCACCTCCTCGCGGGTCAGGTGGAGTGCCTTCTCGCGGACGACCTCGGCGACACGGTCCTCGAGTGTCAGGTTCGTCGTCTCCTCGTTCGGGAAGTACGCGGGACCCTCGGGCAGGAGGTGGACGAGGTCGTCCCGCAGCTCCCCCACCCCGTCCCTCGTCTTCGCGCTCACCGGGTGGACGGCGTGGAAGTCACCGAGATCCGCAGCGACCTTCATCTGCGAGAGCACGTGCCCGGGTTTCAGCCGGTCGACCTTGTTCACCGCGATGAGGACGGGCTTGCCGAACGAGAACACGCGCCGGGCGACGAAGCGGTCGCCGGACCCGATCCGCTCGCGCGCGTCGACGACGAGGAGGACGGCGTCCACGTCGTCGAACGACGCGTCGACCGTCTGCTGCATCCGCTCGGTGAGCGGATCGATCGGGCGCTGGAAGCCGGGAAGATCGACGAGGACGAGCTGGTACCCGGTGCCGTTCGCGACCCCGAACACCTTCCTTCGGGTCGTGTTCGGAACCGTCGACGTGATCGCGACCTTCTCGCCGCAGAGCGCATTGACGAGCGTCGACTTGCCGACGTTCGGCCGGCCCGCGACGGCCACCAACCCCGACTTCATCCCGGTCGAAGCTCGAAGGATTCGGGCAGGAGCTCGTCGGGAGTCATGGTCACGATCCGGTCGCCGTTGCGGAAGACGACGCGCTCCACGCTCATCTCCTGGAGCCACTGCCGGCAGCCGCCGCACGGCGATGCGCTGATCGCAGCCGCGACGAAGTCGCCGGGCCGATGTCCCTCGGACACCGCGCGCGCGAACGCCGATCGCTCCGCGCACACGCCCAGCGGGTACGCGGCATTTTCGACGTTGACCCCTTCGATCACATCCCCGCCGCGGGTGAGCACCGCGCAGCCGACGTGGAACCGCGAGTACGGCGCATAGGCTCGCGCCGCCGCAGCGTCCGCGCGTGCCAAGAGCTCGGAGTCGGAAAGGCCGGTATCCGTCATTGGAACGCTTGGAAGAGAGCGAGGGTCATGAGTGCGCCGAGGAGCCCTCCGCTCACGACCTCGGAGGCGGAGTGGACGCCGGTCTCGACGCGGGTCTGGGCCACGAGCAGCGCCATGATGAACGTCAGGGTCGAGATGAGGAAGCGGTGCGCCGATCCGCTCAGCACCAGCGTGACCGCCATCCACCCGGCGAACGCGACCGCGGCGTGGCCCGACGGCAAGCCGCCACGGAGCGGCGTGCCGCGCCCGGTGATCGCCTTCACGGCGATGACGACGATGATCGTCAGCGTCAGGGCCACGAGGGTCAGCTGCGCAGGGACGTTCTCGAGGCGGTCGAGGAAGCGCGAGCTCCGGTCGGCGACGGCGCCCGAGAAGACGAGGTAGCCGACGGCGACGGCGTTCAACGCCGCGACCAGGACCGCGCCGGCTGCGATGTCCTTCGCGAGCTTCGCCATCGGGTCGAACGAGGTCGAGGCGACGTCAACCGCCGCTTCGATCGCCGTGTTCACGAGCTCCGTGACGAGCACGAACGTGATCGCGAGGAGAAGCGCGATGAGCTCGATCTTCGTCACGCCGAACGCGACCGCGGCGACGAGGACGGCCGCGGCGATTGCGAAGTGGATCCACAGGTTCCGCTGCGTGCGGACCGCGTGGATGATCCCCTCGGTCGCGTTGTTGAAGCTCTGGAGGAGCGTCGGCCGGCGGCGCGGCGGAAGCATCACGCCGCGTGCTCCCGCTCGCGCGCTGCCATCTCCGCCCCGTGGTCGTACCCGAGGAGGTGCAAGAGCCCGTGGACGAGCGGGGCGCGCCAGGCATCGCCCACCACCTGCGGGCAGAGGACGACGTCCCCGAGGGCGCGAGGCACCCCTGCGGGGAGGTTCGCGCGTCCGTCGATCGGAAACGAGAGGACGTCCGTCTCCTCGTCCACGCCGAGATGCTCGCGCTTCAGGTCACGGATCTCGTCCGGTGAAACGAACGCGATGCCGAGCTCGCCCTCGTCGATGCCTTCGGAGACGAGGAGGCGTCGCGCGAGCTCGACGGCCGCCTCGTCGTCGACCTCGGCTCCGCTTCGGTTCGTCGTCTCGACCGTAATCATCGGGCGCGCCTCACCGGCGCCGCGCCGTCCCAGTCTCCTCGGCGTGGCGCTTGTAGGCCTCCACGATCCGCTGCACGAGCTTGTGCCGGACGACGTCCTCATTGCCGAACTCGACGAACCCGATTCCGTCGATCCCGGCCAGGATCTCGCGCACCTGGATCAGCCCCGACGCCTGCTCACGCGGGAGGTCGACCTGGGTGATGTCGCCCGTCACGACCATCTTCGAGCCGAAGCCGAGCCGCGTGAGAAACATCTGCATCTGCTCGGGCGTCGTGTTCTGCGCCTCGTCGAGGACGATGAACGAATCGTTCAACGTCCGACCGCGCATGAACGCGAGCGGCGCGACCTCGATCGTCCCGCGCTCCATGTACCCGGCGAGCCGCTCGGCGTCGAGCATGTCGTAGAGCGCGTCGTACAGCGGGCGCAGATACGGGTCGACCTTCGCCAGCATGTCGCCGGGAAGGAAGCCGAGCCGCTCCCCCGCCTCGACCGCGGGTCTCGTGAGGATGACCCGCCCGACGTCTCCTTCGGACAGGGCCGCCACGGCCAGAGCCATGGCCAGATAGGTCTTGCCCGTTCCGGCCGGGCCGACGCCGAAGGTCACCGTCCCGCTCCGGATCGAGTCGACGTAGCGTTTCTGGTTGACGGTCTTCGGCGTGATCTTCTTGCCGCGGTGACGCCACACGACGTCCTCGAAGACGTCGCGGACGTCCTCCGCCTGGTCGAGCGCCGCGAGGACGGTGCCGACGGTGTCGGGGCCGATCTCGTGCCCGTCCTCGACGAGCTCGACGAGCTCGTCCACGACCGCCCGCGCTGCGGCGACGTGGTCGTCGTCGCCCCCGAGCGTGAGACGGTTGCCGCGGAGCGAGATCGTGCACGCAAGCCGCTCGCGGAGCGCGTCGAGGACGCCGTCCTCCACGCCCGCGAGCTCCGCCGCCACCTCGTTCGAGACGTCCAGCACCTGCTGCATCAGCCGCAGTGTAGGGAGGTCATCTGCTGCGAGGCCCCGCGGGGCCGCAGGTCCTGGCGGGACGACCGTCGGGTCTCGTATCGAGGGACGAGATGGGGGCAAGGTCCCTCGATACGAGACCCGTCCGTCGTCCTACGCAGCCCCAGGCGGCCGCTACGCCAGCTTCTCTTTGACCAGCTGAGAGACCACCGAGCCGTCCGCCCGCCCGGACACCTGGTGCATGACCCCCGCCATGACGCGGCCCATGTCGCGGATGCTCGTAGCGCCGACCTCGGAGATGACGTCGTCGATGATCTCCTCGAGATCGTCCTCCGAGAGCGGCTCGGGCATGAACTCCTCGAGCACCTCGAGCTCGTACTCCTCGTCCTCGGCCTGCTCCTCGCGGCCGCCCTTCCGGAATGCCTCCGCCGCTTCCACCCGGCGTTTGCGCTCGCGCTGGAGCACCTGGAGCTCCTCGTCGTCCGACAAGGGGCGCTGCAGCTCCTTCTCGGACGTCCGGAGCGCGTTCAGGATCAGGCTCAGGGCGTCGCGCCGGTCGTCGTCCCGGTCGAGGCGGGCGGCCTTCAGCTCGTCCTCGATGCGCGCGATGAGCGTCATGCTCGACCTCGCCCGAGCGCGGCGGCGACACGGTCCCTGTCGACCGGTCCGCCGAAGACGTGCCAGTGGAGATGGAAGACCGTCTGTCCCGCTCCGGCTCCCACGTTCACGAGCACGCGGTAGTCCTCGAGCCCGGCGGCCCTCGCCGTCTCGGCGACGAAGCGGAGCATCCGGCCGGCTTCCTCGTCCGGGAACTCGCCGATGTCCCTGAAGGTGTCGACGTGGCGCTCGGGGAGGACGAGGAGGTGCGTCTCCGCCATCGGCGCGATGTCGCGGATCGCGACGAAGCCGTCGTTCGCGTGCACGTGGTCGCCGTCGCTCACGAGGCGGCAGAAGAGGCAGTCCTCAGGCGGCGACGGCAAGGATTCCCTCCTCTGCGAGGCCTACCGCGCGGGCACGCACGAGCTCGCCGACGGGCGCTTCGAGGAGCCACGGCGAGTAGTCCTCACCGTACCCGCGTCCCGGCCGGTCGACGAGCACGACGTCGGTCGTCCCGACCTTCGCGCTCCAACGCCGGCGGCACAGCTCCTCCGAGAGCGTGCGGAGCCGTGCGCCGCGTTCCTTCTTCACCGCCGGCGGGACCGTGTCCGCGGCAGCGGTGGCGGTGCCCGGCCGCGGCGAGTACGGAAACACGTGGACCTTCGTGATTCCGGCGCTCCGGACGACGTCGAGCGTGCGCTCGAACGCTCGCTCGTCCTCACCGGGGAAGCCGACGATGACGTCCGTCGTGAGGTTGAAGTCGTCCAGCCCATCAAGCTTGGCGAGGTACTGGGCCGCCCGGTAGCGACGCTTCATTGCGGCGAGCACGCCGTCGTCGCCCGACTGGAGCGGGACGTGCAGGTGCCTCGTCGCCGAGGGCGCCTCGCGCAGCGCCGCGACGAGCCCGGGCTCGAGGTGGTTCACCTCGATCGAGGACAGCCGCAGCCGCTCGACCCCGGGGAGCGAGCCCGCCTCGCGGACGAGCCGCTCGAGCGTGTACCCGGCCTCGCGGTCGCGGAAGCAGCCCAGGTTGACGCCCGTCAGGACGATCTCCCGGTGGCCCTGCGCGACCCGCCGGCGGATCTCTTCGAGCACCGCGTGTGCGCGCCGGCTGCGCGTCGCACCACGCACGAGGGGGATGACGCAGAACGCGCACGAGAACGAGCAGCCGTCCTGGATCTTCACGAACGCACGGGTACGCTCCTGGCGCGGGGCTCCCTGGACACAGGCGATCGCGCCGACGTCGCCGGCGATCGCGTCGGCCGCATCCTCGCCGAGCTTCGCAAGGACGGTGACGTTCGCCGGCATGCCTCGAAAGGAGCCCTCGAGGTTCGCCGCGCACCCCGTGACGTACACGCGCCTGTGCCCACGCGAAGCGCGCGACACCGCATGACGAGACTTGGAGACGGCCTCGTGCGTCACGCAGCACGTGTTCACGACCGCGATCTCGCCGCCGTCCTCGACCTCCGCGTGCCCGTCCGCACGCAGGCGCTCGCGGACCGCGCGGACGTCGGCGTACGACACCTTGCAGCCCAGGAAGCGGACGGAGAAGGTCGCCACGAGCCACCTAGCTTAGAAGGGTTCAGGCGCGGACGAGCGAATCGGCGACCCAGCCTTCGATCTGGACGCGCGCGATCCGCCGCCAGCCGGAAGCATCGAGGCGATCCCCCGCGAGGTAGCCGGAGACGACGGCACGGGGCGTCGTCACCGAGCCGAGCAGCCGCTCGACCACGGCCAGCTCGATGTTCGCGACGACGACGTCGGCCTGCGGGAGCTCGCCCGCGAGGACGTTCGCCCGGCGAACCTCAACCGAGACGGCATTCGCGACAGCGTTCTCCCGCGCGACCTCGACCGCGACCGCGTCGACGTCGACGGCGACGACCCGGCCGAACCCGAGCCGGGCCGCCGCGATCGCGAGCACGCCCGAGCCGCAGCCGGCGTCGAGGACGCTCCCGCGCGGGATGTGGGCCAGGAGCTCGATCGCTGCGCGGGTCGTCGGGTGCGCGCCCGTGCCGAACGCGCGGCCCGGGTCGATCACGACCGTCGGCTCGCCCTCGGGCGCCGACTCCCACGGCGGGCCGATCCACAGCCCGCCCGCCCGAACGGAGCGATGGAACGAGCGCCAGCTGTCCTCCCACCCCGGCACCACCGCGCTCGTCGAGACGTCGTCGAACGCCCGGCGGACAGCGGCGTCCGCGGCAGCGTCGCCGAAGACGATCAGCTCGAGCTCGTCTCCCGCGCCGACCTCCTCGAAGCCGCCCGGTGTGAGCTCGAGCAGCCGCGCACGCGCGATCTCCGCCTGGGCCTCGGGAACGCGGATCGCGATCCGGCGCAGCTCGCTCAGCGCAGCGCGCTCTTCAGGCGCTGGAAGAACCCCCCGTCGTCGTCGCGGGACGCGTACGTCTCGTCGTCCGCCTGGCGACCGAACTCCTCGAGGAGCGTGCGCTGCTCGTCCCGCAGCTTCGTCGGCACGAGCACGTCGAGGCGCGCGTACAGATCACCCCGCTGGGAGCCGCGAACGAACGGCATCCCCTGCCCGCGCAGGCGGACAACCTCGCCCGGCTGCGTGCCCGGCTCCACGTCGAGCTCGACGTCTCCACCGATCCCCGACACACGGACGGTCGCGCCGAGCGCGGCATCCGTCATGGGTATGCGCACCGCGGTGTGGAGGTCCATGCCGTCGCGCACGAACCGCGGGTCGGGTCGCACCCGGACGAGCACGAAGGTGTTGCCGGCCTCGCCACCGCGAAATCCCGCATGACCTTCGCCTCGGAGCCTGATCCGCTGGCCGTCGTCGATCCCCGCAGGGATGTCGACTTCGAGCTCTCGCCGCGTGATGCGCCGCCCGTCACCGCCGCAGTCCACGCAGGGAGCGCGGAGCGTTTCGCCGGCGCCTCCACACGCCGGGCACGTCCGCTGCTGGACGAACTCGCCGAAGATGGTGCGCGAGACGCGGCTCACGACGCCCGCGCCGCCGCACGTGTCGCAGCTCGCGCTCGCGGTACCGGGCTCCGCCCCGCTCGCGCCGCAGCGCTCGCATGCGACGGCGATGTCGACCGCGACGGTGGTCGTGAGCCCGGTGAACGCCTCCTCGAGATCGATCTCGACGACCGCCTGGATGTCGCCTCCTGCCCGCGCCGACCGCTCGCCGGCCATCCCTCCGCCGAACAGGTCCTCCCCGAAGAACGCGGTGAAGATGTCCGTCAGGCTTCCGAAGTCTGCGAAATGCGGTTGGAAGCCCCCACGGCGCAGCCCGGCGTGGCCGAAACGGTCGTAGATCTCGCGGCGATCGCGGTCGGAGAGGACCTCGTACGCCTCGGCGACCTCTCTGAACCGGATCTCGGCGTCCGGCGCGCTCGAGACGTCCGGATGCAGCTCGCGCGCGAGCGCACGGAACGCTCGCTTGATCTCGGCAGCGCTCGCGCCGCGCGAGACACCGAGCACTTCGTAGTAGTCCCGCTCCGTCGTCGCCATCGACCGAGCCTACGCCTCCTCGTAGACGTCCTCGACGAACCGCGAGAGCTCGAACGCGGCGGCCCGGACCGACCGAATCGCCTTCTCGTAGTCCATGCGGACCGGCCCGACGAGCCCGACGGCTCCGAGCGCCGTGCTCCGGATCCCGTAGGTCGCGCCCACGAGGGAGAGGTCGTGGAGATGGCCGCCGCCGACGTCCGGCCCGACATGGACGACCGGCCGCCGCGGCTCGAGCGCGTCGCTGACGAGCGCGAGCACGGCGGCGCGGCGCTCCAGGAGCTCGAGGAGCCGCATCGTCGCGTCGACCTCCTCCGCCCGGGCCTCCTCGATCAGGCCTGCCGCCCCGCCGATGAAGACCTCCGCGCCTTCCTCGGCGCCGACGACGAGGAGCGCCGGCCCGATGACGTCGAGGAAGCTGCGCTCGCGCGCGGAGAGCTCCGGCGCCTCAAGCCTGCGGCGGATCTCCCTCGAGCCCAGCCGCACCCCGACCAGACGCTCGTTCAGGTACTCCGACGCCCACGCGACGAGGCCCGGATCGACCGGCTGTTGGAGCCGGAAAACGCGCTTGACGACGCCACCCGTGGACGTGATCGCGACCACCATGACGCTTGCCGGCTGGAGCGCGAGCACCTCGACATGACGGACGCTGGCCGTCTCCAACGACGGCGCGGAAACGAGGGCGAGCAGGCGAGTCGCACGTGAGAGCATCTCGGTCGTCACGCGCAGCGCCTCCTCGAGCTCATCACGCATGGCGTGGAGGTCGACGCCGAGCGACGGGGGACGACCCTCCAGCGCGTCGACGAGCTCGTCCGCGTAGACGCGGTAGCCGCTCTCGGTCGGCAGCCTCCCCGCAGACGTGTGCGGATGCGTGAGGAGGCCGAGCGCCTCCAGCTCCGCGAGCTCGCCGCGGATCGTCGACGACGAGACGCCCAGCCCCGATCGCTCGACGAGGATCTTCGAGCCCACCGGCTGACCGGTCGCGACGTACTCCTCGACGACGCTCCGGAGGATCTCCCGTTTCCGCAGAGAGAGCTGCATCTTCATCCGATGGTAGCCGCGCGTGCCGCCGTTTTCGGCCGCCAGCCGCGTCGCGGAGCGACGCCGCGAAGCGTGTCGGACAGCGTGCAAGGCGGTGTCGAGCGTGCCGCGGGTCAGTCGGTCGCGAGCCGCATCAGCTCGGCCGTCACGCCGCCGCCGAGGTAGCGGCCCCGTGGCGTCAGGCGAATCGACCGTCGGCCGCCGTTCCCGTCCAGTTCGACGAGCCCTCCGGCAATCAGCCGCTCGGCTGCGTCACCGTCGACGATCCGCTCGACCTCGCTCGCCCGAAGCGGCTCGTCGAGACGGAGCCCCAGCATCAGCCGCTCACGCGCTCGCGTCTCCTCGTCCAGCGGCTCGACGTCGCGCGGGGGTGCATCCCCTGCTCGGAGCGCGCGGAGGTACCCGGCCAGGCTCGAGCCGTTCCGCCGGCGAATGCCGGCGACCGTCGACACCGCCCCGATCCCGATCCCGAGGTAGTCGCACCCGCGCCAGTACGCGAGGTTGTGGCGAGCTCTCAGGTCACGACCCAGCGCCGATCCATGTGTCGGCTCGAGGCAGAAGTTGGCGGTCTCGTACCAGCGGTAGCCCGCAGCAGTAAGCGTCTCCACGACACGCTCGAAGTAGCCCTCCATCGCCTCTCCCTGCCGTTCGAGCTCGGCTCCATGCGTGTGGGTGAACCGCGTTCCCGGCTTCGCCTCGAGCTCGTAGCAGGAGAGGTGCTCCGGCGCGAGATCGAGCGCCTGGTCGAGATCCGAATCGAGGTCGGAGGAGCTCTGGCCGGGGATGCCGTAGACGAGATCGAGTGAGATGTTGTCGAATCCGGCATCACGAAGAAGGTATACAGCGCGTCGGACGGTCTCCGGCGACGCGCCGCGCTCGAGCACGTCGAGAAGCCGGGGCTGGAAGCTCTGGGCGCCGAGCGACACGCGGTTCACGCACGCGGTGCGCAGCAACCCAGCGAGCTCGGGCGTCACGGTCTCGGGGTTCGCCTCGGCGGTCACCTCGTCGGCGGCCGGGAGGGCCCCGAGCAGACGGCGAAGCGCCTCGGGCTCGGTGAAGGTCGGCGTCCCGCCGCCGAGGTACAGCGTCTCGAGCGGCTCGTCGGCGAGCACGTGCCGCTCGAGTGCGAGCTCCGCGACCAGCGCATCGACGTAGCCATCGTGCTGGCCGGCCTTGCCCACGACGGTGACGAAGTCGCAGTACCCGCAGCGGTGGGCGCAGAACGGCAGGTGCACGTACAGCTGGCGAACGCCATCGGCCGGGCGCGTGCCAGCGTCCAGTCCGCCCGAGTGGGCGACCGTCGTGCTCACCGCTTCCGGTCCTCCCCGAGGTTGAGCACGGCGAGGAAGGCCTCTTGCGGCACCTCCACCCCGCCCACCTGCTTCATCCGCTTCTTCCCCTTCTTCTGCTTCTCGAGGAGCTTCCGCTTCCGGGTGATGTCGCCGCCGTAGCACTTCGCGAGCACGTCTTTTCGCTTCGCCTTGATCGTCTCGCGCGCGATGACACGAGACCCGATCGCCGCCTGCACGGGCACGTCGAAGAGCTGGCGCGGGATCTCGGCGCGAAGCCGCTCGACCAGCTGACGCCCGCGGTCGTACGCCTCGTCGCGGTGGACGATGAGCGAGAGCGCGTCCACCTGTTCCCCGCCGACGAGGATGTCGACCCGAGTGAGGTCACCCTGGCGGAAGCCCGTCAGGTCGTAATCGAAGCTCGCGTACCCACGCGTGCGCGACTTCAGCTGGTCGTAGAAGTCGTAGACGATCTCCGCGAGGGGGATCTCGTAGATGACGAGGACGCGTCCCTCCGTCAGGTACTCGAGGTGGTCGAAGCGTCCGCGCCGCTCGTTCGAGAGCTCCATCACCGCACCGACGTAGTCCTTCGGGACGATCACCGACGCCTTGACGTACGGCTCCTCGACGACCTCGACCTCGCGCGGCATCTCCGCCGGGTTGTGCACCTCGACGGTTTCCCCCGCGCGCGTCGTCGCCTGGTACGCCACATTGGGCGCCGTGATCAGGAGGTCCAAGTCGAACTCGCGCTCGAGTCGCTCGCGGACGATCTCCATGTGCAGCAGGCCGAGGAACCCGCAGCGGTACCCGAACCCGAGCGCCTGCGACGTCTCCGGCTCGTACGAGAGCGACGCGTCGTTCAGCTTGAGCCGCTCGAGCGCGTCGCGGAGCTCCGGATACTCGTCGGAGTCGGTGGGGAAGACACCCGCGAAGACCATCGGCTTCACGTCCTGGTAGCCGGGGAGCGGCTCAGCCGCGGAACCGGAGCGCGACGTGAGCGTGTCTCCGACTCGGAGGCGCGAAACGTCCTTCAGTCCCGTCACGACGTAGCCGACCTCGCCGGCCGCGAGCGACTCGACGGGCTGGCGCGCCGGCGACATCACGCCGAGCTCCTCGGCCTCGAACGACGTCCCGAGCGCCATCGCGCGGAGCGGCTCGCGAGTCTCGAAGGTCCCGTCGACCATACGCACGAACGCGACGACGCCGCGGTACTGGTCGTACGACGAGTCGAAGACGAGCGCGCGCGCAGGCGCTCCGAGCTCGCCGGTCGGCGGTGGGATCCGCTCGACGATCGCATCGAGGACCTCCGGGACACCCGCGCCCGTCTTCGCCGAGATGCGAAGCACGCGATCGGGCGTCTCCCCGAGGAGCTCGGCGAGCTCGGCGGCGGCAGCGTCCGGATCCGCCTGCGGGAGGTCGATCTTGTTGGCGACGGGCACGATCTCGAGCTCGTTGTCGAGCGCGAGGTACGCGTTCGCGAGGGTCTGCGCCTCGATGCCCTGCGCTGCGTCGACCAGGAGCAGCGCACCCTCGCAGGCCTGCAGCGACCGTGACACCTCGTACGTGAAGTCGACGTGTCCCGGGGTGTCGATCAGGTTCAGCTCGTAGCCCCGCCACAGCACTCGCACTGCCTGGGCCTTGATCGTGATCCCGCGCTCCCGCTCGAGCTCCATCGAGTCGAGGAGCTGCTCGCGCATCTCCCGCTCGGAGACCGCACCGGTCAACTCGAGGATGCGATCCGCGAGCGTCGACTTGCCATGGTCGATGTGCGCGATGATCGCGAAGTTGCGGATCCGCTCCTGCTCCATAGGGCTTCGACGCTACTCGTCGGGGGCTTTGCCGCGCCGGGCTCGCAAAAGTAGCAGCGCGTTCACTTCCTCGGCCCCGAACACTCTGGCGGAGCCGAGGTAGGCGAGCACGCCCACCGTGAGCGCGGCGCCGAGGGACACGATCTGCGCCACGAGGCCCCGGCCGAGCCAGTTGTCGAGCACGACCCAGACCGCGAGCGCGGCTGTGGCGCCGAGCACCGCGGCCGCGCAAATCCTGACGAGCGCCCTGCCCGTCTCCCGGACCGCGTGCAGACCGACCCGGCGCCGCATCATCACGAGGAGCGTGATCGTCCCGACGACGTTGACGACGGACGTCGCGAGCGGAATGCCCCACACGCCGAGCCGGTAGAAGATCGCGTCGAACGCGGCGTTCAGGCCGACGACCCCGAGAGCCACCGCCGTCGGCACCCAGTTCGTCTGCACCGCGTAGAAGCCGCGGTTCAAGATGAGCATCCAGCCGTTGAAGACGAGCCCGATCGAGAACGCCTGCAGGCACTGGGCGACGACGGTCGTGTCCGAGGCCGTGAACTCGCCGCGCTGGTACACGAGGCGCACGATCGGGTCGGCGAGGACGATGGCGATCAGGCCCGCGGGAACGAGCAGGAACGCGATCTGACGGATGCCGCCGTCGAGCGCACGGCGCAGGCCGTGCGTGTCGCCGCGGGCCGCGAGCCGCGCGAGAGTCGGAAAGAGAACGACCGTCACGGCAACGGCGAACATCCCCTGCGGGAGCATGTACAGGCGGAACGCCTTGTCGATCGCGGCTGGGGCGAGCTCGGGATCGAGGAGCCGGGAGGCGAAGAGCGTGTCCACGACGGCGCTGACGTTGATCAGCCCGATCGTGAGCGTGACCGGGAGCATGAGCGTGAACACCCTTCGAACGGCCGGATCGCGCCAGTCGAGGACGAGCGTCAGCCGGCCGTCGAGGCCGCGGAGCCACGGCACCGGGAGGAGGAGCTGGACGAGCGTGCCGAGCACCACGAGCGCTGCGTACAGGTAGAGCTGCGCGTCGGCGCTGTCGATGCGCGGGATCCCGAGGACGAGCCCGAGGATGATCACGAGGTTCCATGCCACCGGCGCGAGCGCGGGCGCGGCGAAGTGCTCGTACGTGTTCAGGATCCCGACGACGATCCCGGAGAGCCCGAGGAGGACGACGATCGGGAACAGGATCCGCGAGAGGCTGACGGCCAGATCGAAGTTCCCGCCGGGGTCGCCGAACGGACGGAGGACGAGCGGCGCGAGCAGGATGAAAACGGCGGTGACCGCGCCGAGGACGAGGAGCGCGAGCCAGAAGAGCGTCGAGGCGACTCGCCACGCGCGCTTGCGCTCCCCCTTCTCGAGCAGGTCGCTGAAGACCGGGACGAACGCGCCGGAGAGTGCAGCGTCGGCGAGGAGCGCGCGTACGAGGTTGGGGATCTGGATCGCGACCGTGAACGCGTTGATCGCGCCCGTGACGCCGAAGTAGTACGCGCTGACCATCTCGCGAACGAGCCCGAGCACGCGGGAGACGCCCGTCGCGGCCGAGAAGACCGCGGTCGATCGCGCCAGACGCCGCTGGTGGTGACCGGGCTCGGCCGCCGGGTCGAGCTCTGCGGTGTCAGGGGTGTCGACCATTGGCTGCCCCGGCGATTGTCCCAGTAGGTCCTGCTACCATCGCGCGGGCCCGCGCACGAGCGGGTCTTTCTTCGAATGGCGAACATCAAGCAGCAGCAGAAGCGCGTTCGGACGCAGTCTCGCGAGCGTCTCGAGAACCTTCGCTATCGCTCGACGATCAAGACGCTGACGAAGCGGCTCGAGTCGGCCGCCGCGGACGGCGACGCCGACCGGATCGCGGCCGAGCACCGCGAGCTCGTGCGAACGATCGACCGCGCCACCGCGCGCGGCGCGCTGCACCTGAACACGGCCGGGCGGAAGAAGTCGCACGCGGCCAAGCTCGCTGCGGCCGCGACAACTTCCTCGTAGCGCTCTCGTCAGCGCGACGCGGCGTCGTGGTGGGCCGGCGACTCCGGCCGTCTCGTGAGATCGGCGACCGCGCGCTGCACCTCGAGATCGGGAGCGAGCCGGCTCTGGCCTTTGAGCGCGCCGTCGAGCGCAGCGAGCCGAACGACGCCTGCGTCGAGCTCCTCGGGCGAGAACCGCTCGGCCTCGGCATACATCTTCTGGGCGCGGAACGGGTGCAGGCGGAGACGCTCCGCCGCCTCCTTCGAGGAGACGCCCGCATCGTTC
>DASSQE010000035.1:0-38623 GCA_035702645.1 Gaiellaceae bacterium | reverse complement strand
CGAGTGGGCGAGCTCGAGAGCCTCGAGGATCGTGTCCTCGGGGATCTGATCCCCGCCCGCCTCGACCATGGTCAGCGCCTCGCGCGTGCCGACGACGATGAGGTCGAGAGACGAGCCCTCGAGCTCCTCGAGCGACGGGTTGACGACGAGCTCGCCCTCCACCCGTCCGATCCGGACGGCGCCGATCGGGCCGAGGAACGGGAGCGGCGAGATCTGCAGCGCCGCCGAGGCGCCGTTGATGCAGAGGATGTCGTGCGGCGTGACGAGGTCTGCGGAGAGGACGGTGCAGATGACCTGCACCTCGTTCCGGAAGCCCTTCGGCCAGAGCGGCCGGATCGGGCGGTCGATCATCCGTGCGGTCAGCGTCGCGCGCTCCGTCGCGCGCCCCTCGCGCTTGAAGAAGCCGCCCGGGATCTTCCCGGCGGCGTACATCCGCTCCTCGACGTCCACCGTGAGGGGGAAGAAGTCCGCGTCGGGCCGGGAGTCCGGCCGCCCCACGGCTGTCGCGAGGATCATGGTCTCGCCGGAGCGGCAGAGGACTGCTCCGTCCGCCTGCTTGGCGAGCTTGCCCGTCTCGAAGACGATCTCCTGACCGCCCACGTCGACGGACACCGTGGCGATACGCCCGGTGGTAACGCTCATGTGCTGTGTCCCTTCACTCTTCCTTCGATTCGGAAGGTGGAGGTTTGAGTCAGTCCCGCGAGCTTCCGAGCGGGGCTCGCTCAAACTTCCACCTTCCGCGGTCTGGAGCTCCTACCGACGCAGGCCGAGCTCCTTGATGAGGGCACGGTAGCCCTCCACGTCCTTGCGCTGGAGGTAGTTCAGGAAGCGCCGGCGCCGGCCGACGAGCTTCAGGAGGCCGCGTCTCGAATAGTGGTCCTTCGGATGCTGGCGCAGGTGCTCCGTGAGGTCGTCGATCCTCCGTGTCAGGAGGGCGACTTGCACCTCCGCCGACCCCGTGTCCGCAGGCCCGCGGCCGTGCTTCCCGATGACTTCCAGCTTGGCTTCCTTGGTGAGGCTCAACGGTTCTCCTCTCGTCTACGACTCCGCGATCCCCGCTCCGCGTGAAGGAAGTCACACGCCGGAGCCGCGACTGCGGCCTCGGGAAGGGTAGCAGCCGTCTCCCCGTCCGCCCTCGGCGGCACAATCGACGCCGATGCGGAGAGCGCTCGTCTGGATCGGGATCGTCGCCCTCGTGCTCGTGATCGCCGGCTTCGTCCTCGACCGCACCTTCCTCCTCGTCTCGGTGGGAACCGACGCGGCGCAGAGCGATGCGCCTGCGATCCACGCGTGCAACGGCCGCGTCGTCGTCGAGGGGCTCACGTACAAGATCCGCGCTCCCCGGAGAGGCGAGATGGTCGCGTTCCATGCAGCTGGAACCTCCGACGGAAGGATCACGCCCGACGCGCACTCGCATCAGCTGATCGTCGTCCGGCGCGTCGTGGCCGTTCCCGGCGACCAGGTGGTCGGGCGCAAGGGCGGCGTCTACGTCAACGGGTTCAGAGCCGACGGCCTGACCACCGCGCCGTTCAAGGAGGTGAGTCTCGGGAGCGACGAGTTCTTCGTGCTCGGCGACAACCGGACGACGTCGCAGGACAGCCGCAAGTTCGGACCCGTCCCGCGAGATGCGATCTTCGGCCGCGTGTTCCTCGTCACCTGGCCGCTCGGGGACTTCGGCGGCGTCCCCGGCCGGGGAACGGGAGCCTCGCCCGGCCTCGTCGCCTGCTGAGCGCCCCGTGCGTGCCGGAGTAGCGGCCGGCCATCCGGCGACCGCGGAGGTCGGCGTCGAGATCCTGACGGAAGGCGGGACCGCAGCAGACGCCGTGGTCGCCATGTGCCTCGCCTCGTGCGTGGTCGAGACGGTGATGAGCGGACTGCTCGCGGGCTGTCACGCGATGGTCTTCGACGGCTCGCGCGCGGTGCATCTGGACGGGTTCGCCGCCGTGCCGAGCGGTGAGGGGGAGCTCGTGGAGCTGCCCGTCGCGTTCGGCGAAGAGGTCGTCGAGTATCACGTCGGCGCCCCCTCGTGTGCGGTGCCTGGGCTGCCGGCTGCTCTGGGCGAGCTCTGGGAACGGCTCGGTCGCCTCCCCTGGACGCGTCTCGTCGAGCCGGCGATCGACCTCGCGGCGCGTCCCGTGCCACTCCCCCCGATGCACGCTCGCTCGCTCGCGATGCTCTCCGGCATCTTCACCCTGGAGCGAGGCGGCGAGCTCTTCGCGCACGACGGCAAGACCCTCGAGGCGGGATCTCCGATCGTCCAGCCGGGGCTCGTCCAGACCATGGAGGCGCTCGCGGACGAGGGGGCGGCGAGCGCCTATCGCGGCTCCCTCGCCGAGGCGCTCGTCGCGGTCGACGGCGTCGTCCTCACGGCATCCGACCTGCGCGACTACCGCCCGCGCTGGCGCGACCCGGTCCTCGTCGAGTATCAGGGGCGCCGAGTCGCGACCCGGGGTGGGCTCTCGGGGCTCCCGGAGCTCCTCCCCCGGCTCCCGGTGCTCTCCGGGCTCTCGGCGACGGATCGCGTCCTCGAGCTCGTCGCGGCGTTCGAGACCCCGGAGACGACTGGGGAGCACACGACGAACATGGTCGCGGTGGACGGCCACGGCCGCGCCTGCGTGCTCACCCACAGCCTGGGCGTCGGTGCAGGAATCTGGATCCCCGGCTTCGACACCCAGCTGAACAACCTCCTCGGCGAGGGCGACATCGCCACGGGCGACCCCCAGCCGGGCGACCACCTCGAGAGCCGGATGGCGCCGACCCTGGTGTTCGACGGAGACGGGCTCGAGCTCGCGATCGGATCGGCGGGCGCGACCCGGCTCCGCACCGCGCTCGCCACCGTCCTCGGAGGCATCCTCGACGAGGGGCTCGCCGCCGAGGATGCGGTTGCCCGCCCTCGCGTCCACCCCACTTCCGAGCTCGTGGACGCGGAGCCGGGAGTCGACGAGGACGCGTTGGCCGCACTCGAGGCGCAGGGGCGAACCGTGCGTCGCTGGGACGACATCCACCACTACTTCGGCGGCGTCAGCTGCGTCGGCCGTGCCGGCGCGGCGGGCGACCCGCGACGCGACGGCGCCGCGATCGTCCTGACTACGTGAGGAGCAGCTTGTCGATGCGGCGCGAGGAGAGCGCGAGGCCGACGAGCCCCATCGCGACCAGGTAGGCGACGTTCACGAGCTGCACCGGACCGACCGTCCCGGTGGTCAGCGCCCGCACGAGCTGGATGCCCTGGTACAGGGGCAGACACCGCACGATCCACTCGAGCACGGTCGGATAGACGGAGATCGGATAGAAGGTCGCGGAGAACATGAACATCGGCAACATGATCAGCTGGACCAGGTCGAAGTCCTTCCAGGTCCGCATGAACGTGACCGCGGCGATGCCGGCTCCGGCGAACGCGAACCCGATCACGAAGCACGCGGGCAAGGCGAGGATCACCCACGGCGACGTCACGAGGCCGAGGAGGACGATGACGGAGAGGTACGCGGCCGCGTAGAGCATCGCGCGAACGACCGCCCACAGGGTCTCGCCGACGGCCACGTCGTTCGGGCCGACGGGGGTGGAGAGGATCGACTCGTAGACCTTCCCGTACCGCAGCTTCCAGAACACGTTGGTGGCGTCATAGAACGCACCGTTCATGGCGGAGGACGCCAGCAGCGCGGGTGCGACGAAGGCGGCGTAGTCGATCTTCGCCCCCTCGAACGTGACGTCGCCGATGAACTTCTGCAGCGGGTAGACGAAGAAGAAGAGGTAGAAGAGCGGCTCGAAGAACCCGGAGAAGAGGATCATCCAGGTCCGCCGGTACACCATCACGTTCCGCTCTACGATCAGGAGGCCGCCGATCGTGGGGCGGGCGGGCGCGGTGAGGCGAGCGCGTCCGACGAGCTCCGTCATCGGCTGCTCGCCGGTCGCCGGCCGGAATGGGCCGGCACACGGTCGAGCGCTCTCACCGCACGAGCCTCCGCGCGTAGGTCACGCGCGCGGTGACGAGCCCCGCCGTCACGATGGCGAGCAAGTACCCGAGGTGGAGGAGGTCGTCGGGACCGACATTCCCGAGCGTCAGGTCGCGACAGAGGGTGACCCCGTGCCACAGCGGCGTGAACCATGCGATCACCTCGAGCGGCCTGGGCAGGGTGGAGATCGGGAAGAACGTCCCCGAGAAGAGGAACATCGGCAGGATGATGAAGCGGAAGATCGCGACGAACGACGCCTCCGTCTGCGCGTGCGCCGCCCAGGCGGCGAGGGGAGCCGTGAAGGAGAGCCCTACGAGCACGGTGACCGGGATCGCGAGCACGCCGAGCGGTGAGCTCACCGCGCCGAAGGCGACGATGACGACGAAGTACACCGTCGCGGTCAGGAGCAGACGGAACACGAAGTACGCCTGGTGGCCGAGCATGACGTCGCGGATCCGAAGCGGCGTCGCGAGCATGGCGTGGTACTGCCGGTGCCACTTGATCGCGGCCATGACCGGCCAGCTAGCCTCGAACCCGGCGATCTGCATCGCCGTCGCCGCCATCAGCCCGGGCGCGACGAAGTCGAGGTAGCTGGTGCCGCTGGGCAGGCTCGCCGAGCGGTCGACGAACACGCCCAGGCCGACGCCGAGGGCGAGGAGGTAGACGACCGGGGTCACGACGCTCGAGACGGCGGAGCCGCGCCACCCGCGCCGGTACTGCGTCAGGAAGAACTCGAGCGGACGGAGAGCGAGCACGAGCGAGCTCATGATCCGGCCCTCCGACGCCGCTCGCCGCCGCTCACTCGATCAGGCTCCGGCCCGTGAGATGAAGGAACACGTCCTCGAGCGTGCTCCGGCGGACGAGGACGCTCTCCGGCAGGAGCCCGCGCTCGTGGAGCTGATGCGACGCCGCGTCCCCGTCCTGCGTGTAGAGGAGGACTCTGTCCGGCAGCTCCTCGACTCGCGAGACGAGCCCGTCCGTCCAGCGGCTCCAGTCTGCGGGCTGGGAGCCGTCGTCGAACCGAAGCTCGACGACCTCGCGCGTCGAGTAACGCTCGATCAGCTCCCGCGGCGAGCCCTCCGCAGCGATGCGTCCCTTGTCCATCACGACGAGACGGTCGCAGAGCTGCTCGGCCTCGTCCATGTAGTGCGTGGTCAGAAGCAGCGTCACGCCTTCCCGCTTGAGGCGATAGAGACGGTCCCAGACGACGTGCCGCGCCTGCGGGTCGAGCCCGGTAGTCGGCTCGTCGAGCAGCATGATCTCCGGGTCGTTGACGAGCGAGCGGGCGATCGTGAGCCTGCGCTTCATCCCCCCCGAGAGCGGCTCGACTCTGTCGTTTGCCCGTTCGGTGAGCTCGACGAACTCGAGCAGCTCGTCTGCCCGCCGGCCCAGCTGCTTGCGCGGGAGGCCGAAGTAGCGCCCGTAGATGACGATGTTCTCCCGGACGGTCAGATCCATGTCGAGCGTGTCGTCCTGCGGCACAACCCCGAGGCGGCTCCGTATCCGAACGCCGTCCCGCGCAGGGTCGAGCCCGAGCACGCGGAGGGTCCCGTCCGTGACCGGCGAGACACAGCCGATCATGCGCATCGTCGACGTCTTGCCCGCCCCGTTCGGGCCGAGGAACCCGAACGCCTCGCCGCGCCTGAGATCGAAGTCGACGCCGTCGACGGCCGCGAACTCGCCGAACCGCTTGACCAGACCGCGCGCGTGGACCAGGGGCTGTCCGTTGGAGTCGGCCACGGTTCTCAACGGTAGACGAAGCGTTCTAGGGCGCCGGACGGCGCGCTCGCCGCGTCGCGTCGACGTCGCGGGCGATCTGTGCGACCAACTCCTCCTCCGACTCGAACACTCCCTCGTCGCGCAGACGCTCCCAGACCTCGACGACGATGCGGCGACCGTAGAGGTCACCCTCGAAGTCGAGCAGGTACGGCTCGATCCGCCTCTCCATCCCCCCGTAGTGCGGGTTCGTCCCGATCGAGAGAGCGGCGCGGTGGCCGAGCGCTGAGCCCGCGTAGATGCCGTACTGTGGACACGCCAGATCGGGCTCGAGCCGCAGGTTCGCGGTCGGGTAGCCGAGCGTGCCGCCGCGCTGGTCTCCGGCGACGACCGTCCCGTCGAGCTCGAACGGGCGCCCGAGCATCCGCGCCGCGCCCGCCATGTCTCCGTCCTGCAGCGCCGTCCGGATCGCGGTCGACGACACGCCTTCCGCCTGCGGCGCCACCACGACGCGAAACCCGAGCCGCTCGAGAAGGTCGAGGTCTCCGGACCGACGGACGCCGAACCGGAAGTCCTCTCCCGCGACGACGGTCTCCACGCCGATCCCTCGCAAGTAGCGCTCCGCGAACTCCTCCGGGGCCATGCTCTGCAGCTCAGGCGTGAACGCCGCCACGAGAGTGGTCTCGATGCCCGCGGCCTCGATCAGCTCGAGCTTCCGGTCGAGGGTCGTGAGGAGGTCGACTCGATTGCCGAGCGCGATGCGCGGGTGCGGGTCGAACGTGATCGCCGTCGGCGCGAGCCCGCTCGCGACGACCGCTTCGAACACGGCTCGGTGCCCGCGATGGACGCCGTCGAAGGCGCCGACGGCGACCGCGCGCGGGAGGCGCTCGACGTCGCCGGGGGAGCGCGCGACGTTCATCCGAGCCGTGCGAGCGCCTCGTCGGCGGAGATGACGCGCTCCGGATCGGCCTCCTCGACCGAGAACGGGCCGATCTCGGTGCGTCGGAGAGTCACGCAATGCCCTCCGAGCGCATCGGCGATCGAGCGGACGTACGTCCCCGACGAGACGAGGAGCTCGAGCCGCGCGACTCCGCTCTCGTACCCGTCGAGCGCGAGCTCGTGCACGACCATCCTGCGCACCGGCATCTCGACGACCACGCCGCGGCGATGGAGACGGTACGCCCGTTCGCCGTCGATCTTCACCGCCGACGCCGCCGGAACCGGCAGCTCGACTGCTCCGCGCAGATCGTCGAGAGCCGTCTCCAGCGCATCGCGGGCAGGCGGCTCGCTCTCCTCGACGACGTCTCCCTCCGGATCTCCGGTCGAGGTCCGCGCGGCGAGGTCGATCTCGGCGACGTAGCGCTTGTCGAGCCCGACGAAGCGCGGCTGGAGACGTGTCGCCGAGCCGGAGAGGAGGAGGAGGAGGCCCGTCGCGAACGGGTCGAGGGTCCCCGCATGACCGGTCCGGGCGCCCGTGCGGCGGCGAACCGATGCGACGATGTCGAACGACGTCGGCCCCGCCGGCTTGTCGACGAGGACGATCCCGCTCGGCTCGAGCCCTCGGGGCGGCACTACGCCTCCGCGGCGCCGCCGACCTGGGCCACGACCTCGCGGACGATGAAGTCCGTGAGCTCCTCGATCGAGGATTCGCTCGAGAAGCCCGCCGCCTCACGGTGGCCGCCGCCTCCGGACTTGCGCGCGATCGCGCTCACGTCCACCTCGTCGACCGACGAACGCAGCGACACCTTCCGCGTCGGTCCTCCGTCGCGTGGCGGCTCCCGGATGAGCGCGGAGACGATCGACCCCTCGACCGAGCGGAGGACGTCGATGATCCCCTCCGAGTACGGCTCCGTCGCGCCGACCGCCTCGAAGTCGCCGCGGAGGAGATGCGAGACGACGATCTCGCCGCCCTCGAGCACCCGCGCACGCTCGAGCGCGCGCGCAAGCAGCTTCAGCTTGGCGAACTGCACGTTCTCGTACACGCCCTGGAACACGCGGTTCACGTCCGCCCCCGCCTCGACGAGCTCGGCAGCGAGGCGCAGCGCTTTCGGAGTCGTGTTCGCGTACTGGAACCGGCCGGTGTCGGTGACGAGGGCGATGTAGAGCGCCTCGGCGATCTCCGGCGTCAGCTCGACGCCGAGCTCGCGGAACACGCCGGCGAGCACCTCGCCCGTCGAGGACGCGTCCTCGACGACCAGGTTCACGTCACCGAACCGTGGGTTGTCGTGGTGGTGGTCGACGTTGACCGTATACGGCGACCCTTCGACGAGACCCGCCTGCGCGCCCACGCGGCTCGCGCTGGCGCAGTCGACGGCGACGAGCGTCCGCTCCGCGGCGTCCGCCGGCAGCACGCGGAGCAGGCCGCGGTCTCCGAGCTCGAGGAACCGGTACTCCCCAGGCAGCGGCGCCTCGCCCCCGAGGAACATGACCGCGTCCTTCCCGAGCTGTGCGAGAGCGAGCCCGCTGGCGAGGAGCGATCCGAGCGCATCGCCGTCCGGGGCCTCGTGGGAGGTGACGAGGAACCGGTCGCGCTCGCGGAGCGCAGCGACCACCGCAGCCATGTCGTCCGTCGTCATCGGCGCCTCGGGCGCGAGCTCGTCGATCAGCTTCGTCAGGCGCACGCCGCGCTCGACCGTCGGATCGTATTCGAACGTCAGCACGGGAGTCCGCCGTAGCCTGAGCTCCCTCGCGACCTGCGCCTGGAGGACGCCGTGCGCCGCCTCGAGGCCCGCGAGCGTGCGCTCACGCTCCTTCTCCGAGCCGAGCACGCTGACGAAGACCTTCGCATGCTCGAGATCGCGGGTCGCCTGCACGCCGGTCACCGTGACGAATCCGATCCGCGGATCCTTCAGCGTCGGAAGAGCCTCCGACAGCACCTCCCGGATCGCCTCGTTGACACGCCGTCTCCGCTCACTGGCCAGGGACGACCACCTCCCGCTCGACGCGGACCAGCTCGTACTCCTGCGCACCGAGGTAGCGGACGGCAGCGTCGAGGATCTGCTCGAGCTCGTGATGGCCGCTCGCTGCGCACGCGATGGTCAACCGCGAGCGCTGCCAGAGATCCTGGTGGTCGACCTCGGCGACGGACGCGCCGAACCGCTCGTGGAGCTGTGCCTTCGCCGACTTCACGAACCTGCGCTTGCCCTTGAGCGAGCCGCTCTCGGGGAAGTGGAGCTCGACCGAGAGGATGCCGACGTAGCCCGTCGCCACGGGCAGGGGACTATTCGGTCTCCGAGGGCGCCGCGGCCGCCGCGGGGGCGTCGTCCAGGTCGGTGCGCTCGACCTCGCGTGTCTCGTAGGCCTCGAGGACGTCGCCTTCCTTCACGTCGTTGAAGCCGTCGAGCAGGATCCCGCACTCGAAGCCCTCGCTCACCTCGCGGACGTCGTCCTTGAAGCGGCGGAGCTGCGCGATCGAGGTGTCCTGGACCACGGTGCCGTCGCGCACGACGCGGACGAGTGCTCCGCGCCGCACGACCCCGCTCGTGACCATGCAGCCCGCGATCGTCCCCAGCCTCGACACCTTGAAGAGGGCCCGCACCTCGGCCTCGCCGAGCGTCTCCTCCGTCTGGACGGGCGAGAGCATCCCGACGAGCGCCTGCTGGATGTCCTCGGTGAGCTGGTAGATGACACGGTAGGTGCGGATGTCGACGCCCTCACGCTCGGCGAGAGTGCGTGCGTCCGCGCTCGGCCGCACGTTGAAGCCGATCACGAGGGCGTCCGATGCGGACGCGAGGTTGACGTCGTTCTCCGTGATCCCCCCCACACCGGTGTGGATCACGTTCACGCGCACCTCGGAGTGCTGGATCTTCTGCAGCTCGCCGAGGAGCGCCTCGACCGAGCCCTGGACGTCGCCCTTCAGGACGATGTTCAGGTCCTGGACTGCGCCTGCCTGCAGGTCCTCGTGCAGGGTCTCGAGCGAGACCCGGCGGCGTGGGCGCTGTGCGAGTTGCTCGCGGCGGAGACGCTCGGCCCGGAGGTTTGCGAGATGCTTCGCCTGCCGCTCGTGCTCGACGACGCGGACGACCTCCCCGGCCGCCGGCGGACGGTCGAACCCGAGCACCTCGACCGGGTCACCCGGCTTCGCCTCGCGCACCTTCTCGCCGCGATAGTCGTAGAGCGCGCGAACCTTGCCCGAGGCGTCCCCTGCCACCGCCGCATCGCCCACCTCGAGGGTCCCGCGCTGGACGAGGACGGTCGCGACCGGGCCGCGGCCGACGTCGAGGCGGGACTCGATGACGACGCCCGACGCCTCTGCCACGGGGTTCGCGCGGAGATCGAGCTCGGCGTCCGCGACGAGCAGGATCTTCTCCAGCAGGTCGGCGAGGTTCGTCTGCTGCTTCGCGGAGACCTCGGAGAACTGCGTCGCACCGCCCCAGTCCTCGGGCTGGAGACCGTCCGCGGCGAGCTCGCTCTTCACGCGGTCGGCGTTCGCGTCCGGGACGTCCATCTTGTTCACGGCGACGACGATGGGCACCTCGGCAGCTCGGGCATGCGAGATGGACTCGCGCGTCTGCGGCATGACGCCGTCGTCCGCGGCGACGACGAGGACGGCGATGTCCGTGACCTTCGCGCCGCGCGCCCGCATGGCGGTGAACGCCTCGTGGCCCGGCGTGTCGAGGAACGTGATCGCGCGCCCGTCGATCTCGGCCTGGTACGCACCGATGTGCTGCGTGATCCCGCCCGCCTCGGTCTCGACGACGGAGGCCTCCCGGATCGCGTCGAGGAGCGTCGTCTTCCCGTGGTCGACGTGACCCATGATCGTGACGACCGGCGGGCGGGCGACGAGGTCCTCCTCGCTGTCGTCGAACGCGACCGGCTCGAGCTCTTCGTCGGCGGCGTGCTTGATCACGATCTCGCGCTCGAGCTCGGCCGCGATCAGCTCGACCTCGTCGTCGGCGAGCGACTGCGTTGCCGTCTTCATCTGGCCGAGCGCCATGAGGATCTTGATCAGCTCGCCCATGGGGACGCCGATCGCCTGCGAGAGATCCTTGACCGTGACGCCGGATTCGACCGTCACCGGCCCGGTGGGCGCGGCGACAGGCTGACGTGGCTGCGGTGCGCTGGTGCGCTCACGCGGCTGCCGCCCCTCACGGCTGCGGGCGGCGCCGCTGTCGATCACGACGCGACGCTTCCGCCCCGCGGATCCCCCGCGTGGACGGACGGGTCGGTTGGGCTTGTTGCGTCCGTCGGCCATCAGATCGCCAGTCTAGGCCGTTTCGCCGTCTTCCTCGGCCGTGTCCTCGCCCCCTGAGACGGCTTCCGGTGTGGGCTCCTCGGCGACGACCTGCGCCATGGCCTCGGCGGCGGGCACGTCCTCGCCGGGCGCCGTCACCTCCGCGACGACCTCGGCCTCGGCGCCGGCTGCGGCGCCCTCCGGCTCGGCGGGCGTGCTCTCCGCACCGTTCGTGTCGTCGGTCGCGGCGAGCGCCTGGTGGGCGGGAACTCCGCAATAGCGGGACCCGGGGAGCGCAGCGTTCGGGCAGCGCTTGCCGTTCGAGAGGATCGCGGCGCAGCGGCCGGAGTAGTCCTCGTCGTCGTCGGCACCGGCGAAGGCGGCGGCGGCCTCGGCCTGAGCGAACTCGGTCTCCGACTCGATGTCGATCTTCCAGCCGGTGAGCCGCGTCGCGAGCCGGGCGTTCAGGCCCTCCTTGCCGATCGCGAGCGCGAGCTGATCGTCGGGGACGATGACCGTCGCCTCGCGGGTGTCGTCGTCGATGTAGACCTCGCGCACGCGCGCCGGCGAGAGCGCCTTGGCGACGAACCGGGCAGGCTCGGTGTTCCAGGGGATGATGTCGATCTTCTCGCCCCGGAGCTCGGAGACGACCATGCGGACGCGCGAGCCGCGCGGGCCGACGCACGCGCCGACCGGGTCGACGCCCTGCATGTGCGACTCGACCGCAATCTTCGAGCGATAGCCCGGCTCCCGAGCCACACCGCGGATCTCCACGAGACCGTCGGCGATCTCCGGTACCTCGAGCTCGAAGAGCGCCCGGATCAGCTCCGGGTCGCGTCGCGAGAGGATCACCTGCGGGCCCTTCGTCCCCGAGCGCACCTCGGCGATGACTGCCTTGATGCGGCTCCCCTGCTCGTAGCGCTCGCCGTCGACCTGCTCCGAGCGCGGAAGGAGAGCCTCGACCCGGCCGAGATCGACGAGCACGTTGTTGCGATCCCCCGCCTGCTGGACGATGCCGGTCACGACCTCGCCCTGGCGGTCGACGTACTCGTCGTACATGATCGCCCGCTCGGCTTCGCGGATCCGCTGCTGGATGACCTGCTTCGCCGTCTGGGCGGCAATGCGGCCGAAGTCGTCCGGGGTAACGTCGGCACGCTCGATCTGACCCTCCGGGACCTGTGACCAGTCGAGGTCGAGGTCCTCGTCGGTGACGAGGGTGTGCTGGCGCTCGTGGGTCTCCTCCTCGATGCGCTCGAGCTCCTGGATGCGAGCCTCGCGCGCGTCCTCGAGCAGCCGCGCCTCGATGTCCTCCGGGATCTCGATGCTGAAGACTCGGAACTCCCCCGCGTCGTCGAGCTTCACCTCGGCGTGGCGGGTCGCTCCCGGCGTCTTCTTGTAGGCGGCGAGGAGAGCGTCCTCGAGAGCGGAGACGAGGACGCCCTCCTCGATCCCCTTCTCGCGCTCGATGCTCTGGATGCCCTCGATGATCTCCTGGCTCATGTCTCTACCCCTCGTCGATCAGGTTCGCCCGCACGATCGCTCCGTACGGGATGTGAACTAGGTCGGAGTCGGCAGCGAGCGTCAGCTCGTCCTCGTCGGCCGAGAGCACCTCGCCCCGAAACTTGACGCGGCCGTCGATCGCCGTCTCGGTGCGCAGCGAGATGCGACGGCCGACGGCGCTCGCGAAGTGGGCCGGCGCCCGCAGCGGTCGCTCCGGCCCGGGCGACGAGACGTCGATCGTGTACTCGTCGCGGTAGGAGCCGAGCAGGCGCGTGACCTCCTCGCAGAGCGCGTGGTCGACGCCCGTCGGACGGTCGACGTACACGCAGAAGCGGCTCGGCGAGAGGAGCTCGACGGCGAGCACCTCGACCCCGGGCAGCCGCTCCTCGATCGCCGGGGCGATCTCGTCCTGGAGCGCTCTCTCGCGTGTGAACGTCGTCGTCAAAGCTCCCTCTCAAAACAAATGGGCGCGACGCGCCCATTTCTCCAAGCCGGTGAAATGTGGTGATGCCCAGGATAGCACCGTCTCGCTGCGATCAGGACAAGGCGACGAGCACCACCCCCGCCACGACGAGCGCGGCGCCGGCGACGCGGGTGCGACCGACGGGCTCGCGCAGCACGAGCGCTCCGAGCGCGACGGCGAACAAGATGCTGGACTCACGGACCGCCGCCACGGATGCCGCAGGAGCCAGGGAGAGCGCTGCGAGGACGAGGGCGTACGCGCCGAACACGCCGAGCGACGCACCCACCGTCGTCGGGCCGAGCTCGGCGCGCAGGCTTCCCCAGCGGCCGCCGACGAGGTAGGAGAGCACGCCGGCCACCGCAACCGGAACGAGGACGAGCTCGAGGTACGGGATCGCCGCCGCATGCTCGATGCCCTGCTTGTCGACGAGCGTGTAGCCGGCGATCGTGGCAGCGATCGCGAGAGCGAGGACGATCCCGCGTGTGTCCGCTCGCCCCTCGAGGCCGCGGACGAGGAGGACGCCGGCCCCGACGAGCACCACTCCGACTGCCTCGCCCCCGCCGAGCGCCGTTCCTGCGACCGTGGCGCCCAAGAGCACGAGCACCGGAGCCGTGCCGCGGGCGATCGGGTAGACCAGGCTCACCTCGGACCCGCGGTAGGCGGCCGTGAGCAGGAGGAAGTACGCGAGCTCCAGCGCTGCCGACGCCACGATCCAGGGCACTGCCGCCCGCTCGACCCGCCACGTGAGCGCTGCAACGGGTGCAAAGAGGACGACCGCCAGCGCAAGTGCGACCGTCGTCGCCGCCCGGATGTCGCGCGCGCGGGCGAGCAGGACGTTCCAGCCCGCGTGCAGGACTGCGGCGCAGAGCGTCAGCAGGAATGCGCTGACGGGCATCGCTACGCCTCGAGGACGAGCGTGACCGGACCGTCGTTGATCAGTGACAGCTGCATGCGGGCTCCGAACACTCCGGTCTGCACCGGAATGCCCTCCGTCCTCAGCGCCTCGCAGAAGCGCTCGTAGTTCCGCTGCGCGACGTCCGGCTCGGCCGCGTCCGTGAAGCTCGGTCGGTTGCCCTTCCGGGTGTCCGCGAGCAGCGTGAACTGGCTGACCACGAGCATCTCGCCGCCGATGTCGAGCACCGAACGGTCGAAGCGGCCGGCCTCGTCGGCGAAGATGCGCAGTCGAGCGACCTTTGCGGCGAGCCGGGCTGCGACCTCCTCGTCGTCTCCGACCGCGACACCGAGGAGCACGACGAGCCCTCGACCGCAGGCGCCGACGGTCACGCCGTCGACGTCGACCGAGGCCTCGCGGACCCGCTGCACGACAGCTCGCACGAGGCGATTGTCGCGGGCCTAACGGATCGCGTCCGACCAGCCGATAGGGACAGGGCATGGAGGCAGCACTCCATCCCTGGCCGGCTCTCGGAGCACTGCTGATGCGCGACGGGCTCGTCACGAGAGACGAGCTCGAAGCCGTGCTGGCCGAGCAGAGCGATTTGCCCCACCGTCGCATCTCCGGCACTCGTCTCGGCGAGGTGCTGGTGGAACGCGGCTTGGTGACCGACACGCAGGTGGCCCAGCTCGTCGCAGAGCAGTACACCCTGCCGTTTCTCACGCTGACGGAGTCCGAGGTGAGCGTGCGCGCGGCGGTCCTTCTCCCGGAGGAGCTCGCCCGGGAGGTGCAGGCGCTGCCGATCAGTGTCCTTCCCGACGGCTCGCTGCTCGTCGCCGTCTCTGATCCGCCCCTCGCCGTCCACTCGGACGAGCTCGACCGCGTGCTGGGGGTCCCGCTTCGATTCGCGGTCGCGACGACTGCAGCGCTCGACTCGGCGATCGACTACGCCTTCGAGCGAGCGAGGCAGATCGGCGCGCTGAGCTTGGCAGACGACCCGCCGCCCACCGCTGCGGCCGACGACCCCGTCATCGAGCCGCCTCCGAACCTGCCGCCCGACGACCCGGCACCCTCGGAAGCCTCTGCGGGGCTTCTCAGATCGTGGCCCGCGTTGGGGGCCCTCCTCGTCCGCGACGGAATTGTCACGGAGGACGAGCTCGACGCGGCCCTCGCGCAGCAGCGGGTCTCCGGGAGCAGGCGGCTAGGCGAGATCCTCGTCGGTCGCGGCTCCGTGACCGCTGACGACATCGCACGCCTCGTCGCAGAGCAGCACGATCTCACGTTCGTCGACCTGGTCGCCGCGGAGATCGACGTCGAGGTCGGCGGCCGTCTGCCCGAGGAGCTCGCACGACGGTTCTCCGCGATACCCGTGACTTTGCGCGACGACGAGGTCGTCGTCGCGCTCGCCGACGCGACCCGCGTGCTGGATGCCCACGAGCTACGAGCGGCGATCGACGCTCCCGTGCGCTTCGTCGGCGCATCGCCCGAGGCGGTCGACGAGGCGATTGCGCTCGTTCACTCGGCGGTTCGGCGTCACGAGGCGGAGCACCCTGCGGACGACACCGCCCTCGAGCTCGAGGACGCAATCGTCGAGGGCCTCATGGTGGCGACCGCCTCGGTGCCTCGGCTGGACGCTCCAGGCGAACCGACCACGGACGACGACCTTCACGTCCTCGCAATCGCGACAGAGGTCGAGACGGCTCCCGAGCCACCGGCCGGCGATGCGACTCCCGAGCTTGAGTCGACTCCCGAGCATCCGGCCGACGACTCGGCTCCCGAGCTTGCAGCCGTCGAGTCCCTTCCCGTGCTCCTCGAGGAAGTGCTCGCACTCGGGGCGTCGCACGTCCACTTCGTGCGCGAGGAAGGAGCGATCCGAGTGCGCGCCCGCGTTGACGGGGTCCTGCGAGACGTCGACGCGCACGATCTCGAAAGCGCTACTCGGACCCTCGCCTGGCTCAAGGAGCGCGCGGGCCTCGAGATCGGTGGGAGCCGCGTGCACCGCGACGCCTTGGTCGCCGTCCCGTTCGGCGAAGGCACCGTCGACCTCCGGCTCGTCCTCGTCGGCACGACGGGCGGCGAGAAGCTCACGCTGACCGTTCACGACCCCGAGGTCACGCAGCGGAGACTGTCGGATCTCGGTCTCCCGCCCGACAGTGAGGAGACGCTGCTGACGGCACTCGCGGAGCCATTCGGCGCCGTCGTCGTCTCCGGGCCGGCCGGAAGCGGACGGACGACGACCTTCTACGCCTTGCTCCGGGAGCTGGACTCGCCCGAGCGCGCTCTCGTCACGATCGAGCATCCGGTCGAGCACGATCTCGCCGGGATCGACCAGATCGAAGTGTCGCCGGGCACCGGGCTCACCTTCGGCCGCGCGCTCCGCGCCCTCCTCCGCGCGGACACGGACGTCATCGGCATCGGGGAGCTCCGCGACCACGAGACCGCCCAGCTGGTCATGGACGCCGCGCGGGGACGTCTCGTCCTCGCGGGAGCGGAGTCTCGGAACGCCGCCGAGGCCCTCCACCGCCTCGCACGCTCCAACGCGGAGCCAGGGGCCGCGAGCGCGGCGATAACGTGCGTCGTCTCGCAGCGCCTCGCCCGTCGGACGTGCACGGACTGCCGTGAGACGTACTACCCCGACGCGGACGAGCTTTCGCGGCTCGGCAGGCCTCCGGAAGAGGCAGGCCGGAGGCTCCTCGGCCGCGGCCGCGGCTGCGACGCGTGCGGAGGGACCGGGTATCGCGGCCGTGTCGCCTTGTTCGAAGTGCTTCCCGTCACGGACGAGGTTCGCGTCGTCCTCGACCGCGGAGCCACGCCGACAGAGCTCGAGACGGTCGCCGTCGCCAGCGGCATGTGCACGTTGGCGGACGAGGGAGCGCGTCTCTGCCTCGAGGGCGTCACGACTGCGGCGGAGATCCGGCGGATCCTCGGCACCACCGTGCGCTAGCAGAGCGGCTGCCCGCAAGCGATTCGACACCCACTACGCTGGCTTAGTGGCGCATCCGGAGCTGGCTTCCGAGCAGGCATACGTCGACAACGCCTACGCCGCGCTCGAGCGCACCCGGAAGACGATCGAACGCGCGGCCGGTGCCGCAGCGACGGATGTCGCGGCCGAGGCGATCGAGCGCTGGAGCATCGCCCGTCTGCATGCGCTCGAGGAAGCGGAACGGGGGCTCTGCTTCGGGCGCATCGACGTCGAGAGTGCCGACACGCCCGTGTACGTGGGACGGCGCTGGGTCGACGACGAGGACGCGGAGACTCTCGTCGTCAACTGGCAGGCGCCCACAGCGCGACCGTTCTACACCGCGACTCCCGACGAACCGCACGGTGTCACGCTCCGCCGCCGCTTCCGGACCGAGGGACGCCGCCTCCTCGACCTGAGCGACGAGACGCTCGACGGCTCCCTCGAGGACGCTCTCACGAGTGTCGACGACTTCCTCCTCGAAGAGCTCGACCGCGCACGCGAGGGCCGGATGCGGGACATCGTCGCCACGATCCAGGCCGATCAGTACCGCCTGATCGCGCGCGAGCCGATACCGCCGCTCGTCGTACAGGGAGGGCCCGGCACGGGCAAGACGGCCGTCGGGCTGCACCGCGCGTCCTACCTTCTGTTCGCGCACCGCGCGCAGCTCCGCCGCGTGCTCGTCGTCGGTCCCAACCGGACGTTCATGGACTACGTGTCGCACGTGTTGCCCTCGCTCGGCGAAGAGAGCGTGGAGCAGCGCGCGATCGGCGAGCTCGTCGACGGCTCGGTCGTGAGCCGAGTCGACACGCCGGCCGCCGCAGCGCTCAAGGGCGACGGTCGTCTGGCCGAGGTCGTTCGCCGTGCCGCCGAGCTCCGGCTGCAGCCGGGCTCCGGCGAGCTCGTCGTCCGCATGGAGGGCTCGTTCGTCGGTGTCGAGGAGGATGAGGTGGCCGAGCTCCTCTCGGCCACCCGCGCGGAGCTCGGGCTCTCGCTCGCGGCCCGCGAGCGCTTTCGCATGGACGTGCTCCGCCGCTTCTACGAGGACTACTGCACCCGGCTCGGCGCCCTCGCCGTTCGGCCGTTCGAGGACGTCGAGCGGGTTTTGCGGAAGAACGGCCGGCTGAAGCGGTTTCTCGACCAGGTGTGGCCGACGGCGAAGCCGGACCAGCTCGTGAGCCGGCTCCTCTCGACACGGTCTGTGCTCCAGGAGGCGGCGGACGGCCTCCTCGACGCGTCGGAGCTGGCGATCCTGCTCCGACGCGGCCGCGGCTGGAGCGACGGCGACGTCGCGCTGCTCGACGAGGCCCACGCGCTCATCGGAGCCCCACCGCTGCGATTCGGGCACGTGATCGTGGACGAGGCGCAGGATCTGACGCCCATGCAGCTCCGCATGATCGGTCGCCGAGCGGCGCACGGCTTCACCGTCCTCGGAGACGTCGCGCAGGCGACGGGGGCCGTCGCCTACGGGGAGTGGGACGAGATCCTCGCTCACCTACCTGGCGGCACGACAGCCGACGTCGTCGAGCTGCGCCACGCGTATCGGGTCCCGCGCGAGATCATGGAGCTCGCGCTCCCGCTGCTCGACCTGATCGCGCCGGGCACCGAGCCGCCGGTCTCGTACCGCACGGGCGCCGACCCGCCGCGCGTCGTCCAGGGCGAGCCGGTACTCGCTCACGCGCTCCAAGAGGCGGCGGCGCTCGCCGAGGAGGAAGGGCTTCTCGCCGTCATCGCCCCCGCCTCGCTGACGACCGCGGGAGGCACCCCGTCGCTTTTCGACGCCGCGAGCATTCCCGTGCTGACGCCGCGACAGGCGAAGGGCCTCGAATTCGACCACGTCGTCGTCGTCGAGCCTGCGCTGATCGTCGACGAAGGGACGGGTGAGCAGGGCCTGCGCGAGCTCTACGTCGCGCTGACCCGCCCGACGAAGACGCTCGTCGTCGTCCACTCACGCCCGCTCCCGGACGCGCTCACGGCTCCTCGAGCGGCGCGTCCGGCTTCCGTGGACGGAGCCAGCGCGCGAGCTTGACGTGCGGCGTCGCCTCGGTGCGGCGTCCCTGGTTCACGAGCGCGCGCGCCAACGCGTAGTGCGCGAACTCGTCGTCCGGGGAGAGGTCGACGAGCGCCCGGAACTCCGCCTCCGCCTCGCTCCAGCGCCCGATCCGGAAGTACGCGATCCCGAGTGCCTCCCGGATGGAGCGTGAGCGAGGCTCCCGCTTCTTCGCCTTCTCGAGCGGAACCGTCGCCTGCGCGGGCATGCCGTTGCGGAGATGGCTGCGGCCGAGCTGGAAGAGGTCGTACGTCTCGGTCACGTCACCCGACCGCGAGCTGCACGGTCACCGGGACGAGAGGAGCCGCTCGACCTCGTCGAGGACGGCCTCCGCGATGCGGCTCTTGGGCGACTTCTCGACCACCCGCTCGCCGCCGTTCGAGAGGAGGACGACCTCGTTCTCGTCGACGTCGAAGCCGATGTCGGCCCTCGACACGTCGTTGAAGACGAACAGGTCCGCCCCCTTGGCCGAGAGCTTCTCGCGCGCGCGCTCGAGGCCGTTGTCGGCGCCGTCGGCGGCGAAACCGACGATCACCTGACCGGCGCGGCGCCTGCGGCCGATCTCGGCGAGGACGTCCGCGGTCGGCTCCAATTCGACGCTCCAGGCGTTCCCGTCCTTCGACCGCTTGTCCGCGAGCGGCGTCGCAGGCCGGTAGTCCGCCACGGCCGCGGCCATGACGACGACGTCCGCGTCCGCACGGGCGAGCGCTTCCCGCTCGACGTCGGCGGCGGTCGGCGCGTCGATCACGGTCACTCCGGGGGGAGCGGGGACGGAGAGGTTCGCGGCTACGAGCGTCACCTCTGCCCCGCGCCTGCGCGCCTCGCGCGCGAGCGCGACCCCCATCCGCCCGGACGAGCGGTTCCCGAGGAAGCGGACGCTGTCGAGCGGCTCGCGCGTCCCGCCGGCCGAGACGAGGACGCTGCGCCCCTGCAGCGGGCTCCCCGAACGTTCGCTCCGATCGGACAGAAGCTCCTCCACCCGTGCCGCGATCTCCTCGGGCTCTGCCATGCGACCGATCCCGACCTCGCCCTCTGCGAGCTCGCCCTCGGCCGGGCCGACGAGGCTCGCGCCACGGTCCTGCAGGAGCGCGACGTTTGCCTGCGTTGCGGCATGCCGCCACATGCGGACGTTCATCGCGGGAGCCAGCACGAGCGCGCCCTCGTGGGCCAAGGCCGCCTCGGTCAGGAGGTCGTCCGCCAAGCCGTGTGCGAGGCGTGCGAGCGTGTTGGCCGTCGCCGGTGCCACCACGAGCAGGTCGGCGCGCTCGAGATGCGGGTACGGATCGTCGCTTCGCGACTTGCGTGCGAGCGCGAAGAACGTCTCCGCCGCCACGAACCGCTCCGCGCCGGTCGTGACGATCGGGTACACGTCGTGACCCGCCTTCACGAGCAGCCGGAGCAGCGTGCACGCCTTGTAGGCCGCGATCCCCCCGGTGACTCCGAGCAGGATGCGGGCCATCTTGGGCCCCTAGACGGGTGGGTGCTGGTGCTTGATCTTCCCGCCGGCGATCTCTTCCATCGCCATCGTCAGGTAGTTCTTCGAGCGGGACTCGATCAGGGGCGGCGGGGCTTCCTCGAAGCCCATGCCCTCCCCGAGCTGATGGTGGTAGTTGTTGATCTGCCGGGCGCGCTTGGCGGCAACGATCACCAGGGCGTACCGCGACTGGACCCGGTCGAGAAGCTCGTCGATGCGAGGATGGATCATGGCCGCGCCATGGTACCTGCGAGCGCGAGCTCGCATTCGACGAGAGCAGTCAGCGCAGCGGTCGCCCGCTCGACGTCGTCGTTCCGGACCATGTACCGGAAGCGATGCGCCTGCTCGAGCTGCTGCCGCGCCAGCTCGATGCGCTCTTCGATCTCCCCCGTGCTCTCGGTCGCGCGTTCTCGCAGGCGCCGCTCGAGCTCGGCGACGTCGGCGG
Organism: Gaiellaceae bacterium; assembly: GCA_035702645.1. Lineage (GTDB taxonomy): Bacteria > Actinomycetota > Thermoleophilia > Gaiellales > Gaiellaceae > GMQP-bins7. Next base: position 18,001 of record DASSQE010000035.1, on the reverse strand, counting down.
CGATGAAGATCGTGACGCTGCCAGGCACCTCGTCCTGGACCCTGGACGCACCCTCGAGCTCGAGCTCGAGGACGCACGTACGCCCCTCTCCCGAGATGCGATCGATCTCGGAGCGAAGCGAGCCGTAGCGCCGCCCGGAGACGTACGGGACCCACTCGAGGAAGTCACCCGCCGCGGCGCGGCGCGCGAAGTCCTCGTCCGTCAGGAACCAGTACTCTCGCCCGTCCTCCTCGCCCGGACGCCGGGGGCGCGTCGTCGCAGATACGGCCACCTCGAGGGACGTGACCTCATCAAGCAACCCGCGGATCAGCGTGCCCTTCCCCGCGCCGGACGGCCCCGTGACGACGAACACGGGCGCGGCGGGTGTCGCATCCACCTCGCTAATCACCCCGCTGCGGCCGCCCAGCGGCCACCTTCAGGGATCTTCGCGCGACCAGGATCCGCGCGAGCGGATTCTGGTCATGCGCACGAATCACGACCGGTGGTTGAAGAGGTCGACCAGCTCCGTCCGCTGCCGCTCGGAGAGGCCTCCGACCGTCTTCGACTGGCTGATCCGGCAGTGGTTGAGGAGGCGCGCCGCCTTGACGCGCCCGAACTTCGGCACCGCCATGAGCATGTCGAAGACCTTCGCCGTCGAGACGAACTCGGGCGGATCGAGGAGGATCGACTCGATGTGCACCCGCCCCGCCTTCAGGTCCCGCTTGAGCTGCGCGCGCCGGACACGCACGTCGTTCGCACGCTGCAGGGCCTCCATCCTCTGGTCGAGCGACCGGGCCGGCGCCTGGGCGTGCGTCTTCGACGTGACCATGAGCCGGACGAGTCTACCAAGACACGCCTCCGGGTCAAGCGGTACCGTTTTATCAGTTTTGCAGGGCTTTTTGTGTTGTCAATGCTGCTGACACATTGGCCTCCGGCGACGAAGCGCCCCCGAGCGCCCCCGTCTCGGCGGCCGATATGCCGCGGACGAGTGACGGTTCGCCCTCCAGCTCGAGGCGGATCCGAGCCGGGGCTTCCGGATCGGCGAAGAGAATCGTCCCGAGCGCGACCGCGTCGGCGCCCGCGTCGGCGAGGTCGCGGACGTCGCGGCCGCAGGTCACTCCGCCCATGCCCACGATCGAGAGATCGACGGCTCGGGCGCAGGCGTAGACGCACGCGAGCGCGATCGGCCGGAGCGCTGGGCCCGAGTAGCCGCCGGCGCCGAGGGCGAGAACGGGGCGCCCGCTGACGGGCTCGATCGCGAGGCCGCGGATGGTGTTCACGAGCGAGAGCCCGTCCGCCCCTGAGGCAGCCACCGCCCGCGCCGAGTCCGCGATGTTCCAGCTCGCGGGCGAGAGCTTGGCGTAGAGCGGCTTCGCAGTCGCCGTTCGAGCCGCAGCCACAAGCTCCGCGGCCGTTTCGGGGGCTTCCTCGACGTTCGGACACGAGAGGTTCAGCTCGATCGCGGAGACGTCGTCCTCGTCCTCGAGGCGCTCGCACACGGCAGCGTAGTCCGCCGCGGAGAACCCCCCGACCGAGACCCAGAGCGGGACTCCGAGCTTCGCGAGGCGGGGCAGGACGTCGACTACGAATGCGTCGATGCCGGGGTTCTGGAGCCCGATCGAGTTCAACATCCCGTGCTCCGTCTCCGCGATCCGCGGCGACGGGTTTCCCTCGCGCGGGTGCGGCGTAACGGTCTTCGTGACGAATACGTCGAATCTCCGCGCCACGGCAGGGGCGGTGAGCGCATCGAGGCAGCCGCTCGCGTTCAGGAGCGGGACGCTCACGGGCGAGCGCTCTCCAGCCGGTGAGCGTTCACGCCGCCTCCCGCAGCACCGGGCCCGCGATGCACAGTCGCTCGTAGCGGCCGTCGCGCTCGACGACGCAGCCGTAGCAGGCGCCGTAACCGCACGCCATCGGCGCCTCCCAGGCGAGCTGAGCCCGGGGCACGAGCAGCCGGACGGCCTCGAGCATCGGCTCGGGGCCGCACGCGAGGACGTCTCCCGGCTCGGCCGGCAGGAGCTCCGTGACCAGGCGCGGCTCGACGACGACCTCCGCTCCCGGAAGGAGGGCAGCGGCTTCGGCGTGGAATGCGCTCCGGAAACCCAGGATCGCGCGTGGCGAACCGAGCGCTTCGGCGAGATACGGCAGGGGCGCGATCCCGATTCCACCCGCAACCAGGAGCGGGCGGTCCACGCAGATTTCGAAGCCGTTCCCGAGGGGGCCGAGGACGTGGATCGCGTCTCCCGGAGCGAGCTCGCAGAGGGCTCGGGTGCCCGGCCCGATCGGATCGATCAGGAACGCGAGCGCGCCGGGCGGCGCCTGGCACAGGCTCATCGGCCGCGGGAGCACGCGCCCCGGCGCCTCGAGCATGAAGAACTGACCCGGAACCCCGGGCTCGAGGGTGCCTCGTTCGAGGCGGAGGAGCACGTACGGGCCGATCTCCTCCGAGCTCTCGACGCGCAGACGCTCCCGACGCAGGTCCTGCACTACGCCTCGACCCCGATGCGTTCTTGGAGCGAGAGCGCGGACTCCGCCCGTGCGCTCGCGATCGCGTGGACGGCCGCAGCGGCACCCGAGATCGTCGTCACGCACGGGACGCGCGCGACGAGCGCAGCCTCACGGATCAAGTAGCCGTCTGCCCGGGCTCCCCCGCCCTGCGGCGTGTTCACGATCAGGTCGCAGCGGCCGCGACGGACGAGGTCGACGACGGTCGTCTCGTCCGGGTCGGCGTCTGCGACCTTCGCGACGACGACGACCTCGAGACCCGCAGCGGCCAGCGTCCGCGCCGTCCCGACGGTCGCAAGCAGCTCGAATCCCAGCCCCGCGAGGGCGGCGGCGACGGGCACGACAGCGAGCTTGTCCTCGTCGCGCACCGAGAGGAAGGCGACACCGGAGGTCGGAAGGGGCCGGCCCGCGGCGCGCTCCGCCTTCGCGAGTGCGGTCGGGAGGTCCGCGGCGCTCGCCATGACCTCCCCCGTCGAGTGCATCTCCGGACCCAGGACCGGATCGGCGCCGGGAAAGCGGGAGAACGGGAGCACTGCCGCCTTTACGCTCACCTGGGTCGGCCGCGGCGTCGGGAGGGACAGCTCGCTCAGCGTCTGCCCGGCTGCGAGGCGGCACGCTGCGTCGACCAGGTTCACGCCGATCGCCTTGCTCGCGAACGGCACCGTGCGAGAAGCGCGGGGGTTCGCCTCGAGGACGTAGACCGTCCCGTCCGCGATGGCGAGCTGCACGTTCAGGATCCCGACGACGCCGAGCTCCGGGCCGAGCCGTTTGACGACGTGCTCGACCTCGAGAGCAGCCGCGAGCGTGAGCGAAGGAGCCGGAAGAACGCACGTCGAGTCGCCGGAGTGGACGCCCGCCTCTTCGACGTGCTGCATGACGGCGCCGATGTAGACCTCCTCGCCGTCGCAGAGCGCGTCGACGTCGAGCTCGATCGCGTTCTCGACGAAACGGTCGAGGAGCACCGAGCCGTGCACTGCCTCCATCGCCGCCTCGAGCTGCTCGTCGTCGTAGCAGACCCGCATCGCCCGTCCGCCGAGGACGTACGACGGACGGACGAGGACCGGGTAGCCGATCTCGTCCGCGGCCGAGAGCGCCTCGTCGAGCGTCCCCACGGTCGCCCACGGCGGGCAGCGGATCCCGAGCTCGCGCGCGAGCGAGCCGAAGCGCTCCCGGTCCTCGGCGAGGTCGATCGCATCGTGGGGCGTCCCGAGCAGCCGGTAACCCGCCTCCTCGATCGCGCGTGCGAGGCGGAGGGGCGTCTGGCCCCCGAACTGCGTGACGACGCCGACCGGCTTCTCCTCGTCGCAGACGGCGAGCACCTCCTCGACCGAGAGCGGCTCGAAGTAGAGGCGATCGGACGTGTCGTAGTCCGTCGACACCGTCTCCGGGTTGCAGTTCACCATCACGGCCTCGTAGCCGAGGGAGCGGAACGTCTGGGCCGCGTGGACGCAGCAGTAGTCGAACTCGATCCCCTGCCCGATGCGGTTCGGCCCGGAGCCGAGAATGACGACGCGCGGCTTGCCCACGTCGGACACGGCCTCGCTCTCCTCCCCCCAGGTCGAGTAGAAGTAGTTCGAGGCCGCGGCCACCTCGCCGGCGCACGAGTCGACCCGCCTGAACGCAGGCCGCACACCCTCCGCGTGGCGGCGGCCGCGGACCTCTGCGCCGGAGAGCCCGAGCGCGGCGCCGATCGTGTCGTCCCCCCACCCCGCCCGCTTCGCGCGGAGCAGGTCACCCGACCCGAGCTCCTCCTTGGCATACGCGATCTCGGCACGGAACCACGGGTGCAGCCCCTCGGGGAGCTCGTCCTCCTCCAGGCTCGCCCACGGCGTCGCAGCGCCCGGGTCGAGCTCTCTCGAGCCGTACGCCTTGAGGAACGCCTCGGTGAACGTTCGCCCGATGCCCATCGACTCGCCGACGGACTTCATCTGCGTCCCGAGCGCGCGATCTGCGCCCGGGAACTTCTCGAATGCGAAGCGCGGGAACTTGACGACGACGTAGTCGAGCGTCGGCTCGAAGCTCGCGGGCGTCGTCTTCGTGAGGTCGTTGGGGATCTCGTCGAGCGTGTAGCCGACGGCAAGCTTCGCCGCGACCTTCGCGATCGGGTAGCCGGTGGCCTTCGAGGCGAGGGCCGACGAGCGGGAGACGCGCGGGTTCATCTCGATCACGCGCAGCGCGCCAGTCGCCCGCTCGCGCGCGAACTGGATGTTCGAGCCGCCCGTCTCGACGCCGACCGCGCGGATGACCGCTGCAGCCGCGTCACGGAGCTCCTGGTAGGCCTCGTCGGAGAGCGTCATCTGGGGCGCGACCGTGACCGAGTCCCCCGTGTGGACGCCCATCGGATCGAGGTTCTCGATCGAGCAGACGACGACGACGTTGTCGGCGCGGTCCCTGATCACCTCGAGCTCGAACTCGTCCCACCCGCGCACCGACTCCTCGACCAGAACCTGACGGATCGGCGACTCCGAGAGCCCGCGCTCCACCTGCTGGCGGAGCTCCTCGAGCGTGTCCGCGAACCCTCCACCGTGGCCACCGAGCGTGAACGCGGGACGCACGACTGCGGGGAGCAAGACGCCCTCGAGGTCGTCCGCATCGGTCACGATCCGCGACGCAGGAACCTCGAGCCCGCAGCTGCGGACCGCGTCGCGGAACTCCTCGCGGTCCTCCGCGCGCCGGATGACCTCGACGGGCGCGCCGATGAGCTCGACTCCGAGGTCGTCGAGCACCCCTCCTTCCGCGAGCCCGACTGCGAGGTTCAGCGCCGTCTGGCCGCCGAGCGTCGGCAGGAGCGCGTCCGGGCGCTCGCGCTCGAGGACCGAGGCGACGCTTTCGAGATCGAGCGGCTCGATGTACGTGCGATCGGCGAACCCGGGGTCGGTCATGATCGTCGCCGGGTTCGAGTTGACGACGATCGTGCGGTAGCCGTCCTCCCGTAGGACCTTGAGCGCTTGGCAGCCCGCGTAGTCGAACTCGCAGGCCTGGCCGATCACGATCGGCCCCGAGCCGATCACGCAGACGCTCTCGATGTCACGGCGGGCCGGCATCAGGCGCGCGCGAGCTCCCCGACCCAGGTGTCGATGATCGGCCACGCATCGTGCGGGCCCGGCCCGGCCTCGGGGTGGAACTGGACCGAACGTGCTCGAAGATCCGGGAAATCGAGCCCCTCGACCGTCCCGTCGTACAGCGAAACGTGCGTCGCCTCCGTGGCATCCGAGGGCTCGACGGCGAACCCGTGGTTCTGGCTCGTCACGAGCACGCGTCCTGTCGCCCGCTCGAGGACCGGGTGGTTCGCGCCGCGATGACCGAACGGGAGCTTGAACGTGCGATGCCCGGTTGCGAGCCCGAGGAGCTGGTGACCGAGGCAGATTCCCAGCACCGGCGTCCGTCCGAGCAGCGCCTTGACGGTCTCGACCTCGGCTTCGAGCGGCTCCGGATCGCCGGGCCCGTTCGAGAGGACGACGCCGTCGAAGCCCGCGAGAGAGTCCGCGTCCGCTGTGTGCGGGAACACGCTCACGTCGACGCCCGTGCGGGCGAGCCGCCTCGGGATCGACCGCTTCGTCCCGTAGTCGACGACCGCGACCCGCGGGCCGACCCCCTCCGCGAAGACGTACGGCTCACGGACAGAGACCCCGGCGACGAGCGCGTGGCCCTCCATCGGCGCCTGGGTTCGCACTTGCTCGAGCGCGTCGTCGATCGGCAGCGCCTCCTCGTCGGCGACGGCGACGGCCCGCATTGCCCCGCTGTTCCGGAGCCGCAGCACGAGTGCCCGCGTGTCGATCTCCTCGAGCCCGACGATCCCGCGCGAAGCGAGCCACTCGGCCCACTCGCTCCCGCCGAGCCGCCGCATCAGCGCCGCCCGCCCATGCGGCCGTTCGGACTCGTCGCGTTCGTCCGCGACGCCGTAGTTTCCGACCATCGGCGCCGTGAAGCAGACGAGCTGCTCGGCGTAGCTCGGGTCGGTCATCGTCTCCTGGTAGCCAGTCATTCCGGTGGTGAAGACGGCCTCGCCGAATGCAGCGCCCCCCGCTCCCACCGACCGGCCGCGATAGACGGTGCCGTCCTCGAGGAGCAGGTAGCCGGAGGTCATGCCGAGAACACCGACCGTCCGTCGGCGATCGTCCGCAGCACGAGTCCGCGAAGACGCGCGCCCAGGAGCCAGGAGTTGGCGGAGAGCGAACGGAACCGCTCTTCGGTCACGGTCCACTCGGCGTCGAGATCGAGGACGACGAGGTTCGCACGCTCGCCGACCTCGATCGTCGGCTCGTCGAGCCCGAATGCACGGGCGGGACCGTGCGACATGCGCTCGAGGAGCGTCTCCAGCCGCAGCCCACCGGGAACCACGAGTGTCGTGTAGAGCGCCGAGAACGCCGTCTCGAGCCCGGTCACGCCGAACGGCGCGTCCTCGAAGGGCGCGTCCTTCTCGTGCCGCGCATGAGGCGCGTGGTCGGTCGCGACGCACGTGACCGTGCCGTCGCGCAGGGCCTCGATCAGCGCCGCCCGGTCGTCTTCAGCGCGCAGCGGCGGATTCATCTTGAGGTTGGAATCGAGCGACCGAACAGCCTCGTCCGTCAGGCACAGGTGGTGCGGCGTGACCTCGGCGGTGGCCGGGACACCGTCGGCGCGAGCGCGTCGGAGCGCGCCCACCGACTCCTTCGCGGAGAGATGCATGAGGTGCACACGCCGCTCCTCAATACCGGCGAGCGCGAGATCGCGCTCGACCATTACGCTCTCAGCCGCGGCCGGATACGGACCGAGCCCGAGCTCCGCGGACACCGTCCCCTCGTGCGCGTGTCCGCCGCGGGAGAGCGTCGGCTCCTCGGAGTGCAGCGCGAGCGGACGGCCCGTGAGCCCGCTGTACTGGAGCGCCCTCCGCATTAGGCCCGCCGAGGCGACGGGCCGGCCGTCGTCCGTGAACGCAACAGCGCCGGCCGCGGTGAGCTCGGCCATCTCCGTGAGCTCCTCGCCCCCCTGCCCCTTCGAGATAGCCGCCATGAAGCCGGTCGGGACCACGGCATCCCGCCGCGCACGCTCGACGAGCTCGCCGAGCACGGACGCCGAGTCGACGACTGGCTCCGTGTTCGGCATCGCCAGGATCGCGCAGTACCCACCCGCAGCTGCGGCCTCGGTGCCCGACCGGATGGTCTCCTCGTCCTCGCGACCGGGTGACCGCAGGTGGACGTGAGGATCGACGAACGCCGGAGCGACGACGACTTCGCTCGCAGGCGCAGGCTCGATTCGGGAGATCACGCCCTCCTCGATCCAGATCTTCAAACACTCGTCGATCCCCTGCGCCGGGGCCAGGACCCGGCCTTCGAGCTCGAGCGTGTCCGACCGACCGTTGCGGCAGCTCAGCATCAGCGCGCCTCCGCGACGACGTGCTCCCGTACGCCCGACGGAGGCGCGGTCAGGAGGTCGTAGAGCACGGCCATACGGACGACGAGGCCGGCGCGCACCTGCGTCGCCACGAGCGACGCCTGGGAATCGGCGACCCGCGGATCGATCTCGACGCCCCGGTTCATCGGCCCGGGATGCATCACGAGCTGGCCGGGGCGCAGTCGCTCGGGCGTGATCCCGTACAGGGCGCTGTATTCGCGCAGCGACGGAACGTAGGCCTCGCCCGGCGCCATGCGCTCCTGCTGCATCCGGAGCACGTAGACGACGTCCGCGTCCGCGATCGCGCCGATATCGCTCGAGGTCTCGCAGCCGAGCGCCTCGATCCCGCGCGGCACGAGCGTCGGCGGCCCCACGAGGGTCGTCCGAGCGCCCACGAGAGCGAGGGCCTGGACGAGCGAACGCGCGACCCGAGAGTGCAGGACGTCCCCCACGATCGCGACGTGTACTCCGTCGAACCGGCCGATCGCCTCCTCGATCGCGTACAGATCGAGGAGCGCCTGCGTCGGATGCTGGTGCTTCCCGTCGCCGGCGTTCACGACGTGCGCGTCGACGCAACGTGCGACGAACTGCGCGGCTCCGATCGCTGGATGCCGAATCACGAGCACGTCCGGGTCGTACGCCGCGAGCGTGAGCGCGGTGTCGAGGAGCGACTCGCCCTTGTCGACCGAGGAGCCCGCAGCGCGGAGCGACATGGTGTCGGCAGAGAGGCGCTTCGCCGCGAGCTCGAAGCTCGAGAGCGTCCGCGTCGACGCCTCGTAGAAGAGGTGGACGACGGTGCGACCGCGGAGCGTCGGAAGCTTCTTCACCTCCCGGTCGACCGACGCGGCCATCCCGCGGGCGGTCTCGAGGATCCGCTCGACATCCATGCGCGTGAGATCGCCGATCGAGAGGAGGTGGCGGCGCGCTGAGACAGGGGGATGTAGATCAGACACCGATCTCGTCCTCCCGCTCGGCGAGGAGCAGCACGCGGTCGATCTCGTCGACCTCCACGAGCTCGACCTGGATCCGCTCGTCGCGCGCCGTCGGGAGGTTCTTCCCGACGTAGTCGGCGCGGATCGGGAGCTCGCGATGGCCCCGGTCGACGAGAGCGACGAGCTCGACGCCCGCCGGCCGCCCGAACTCGAGCAGCGCGTCGATCGCAGCGCGGATCGTCCGACCCGTGTAGAGAACGTCGTCGACGAGCACGACGGTCATCCCCTCGATCGAGAACGGGATGTTCGTGGAGCGGACGATCGGCTGTCGTGCACGTAGGCCCGCACCGTCGCGGACCGCGACGTCGTCGCGATGGAAGGTGATGTCGAGCGCGCCGAGCGGGGGAGCGACTCCACAGCGTTCCTCGACGAGGCGCCGCAGGCGCGAGGCGAGCGGCACGCCTCTCGTCTGGATCCCGACGAGCGCGAGACGCGACAGATCGTCGCTCTGCTCGATGAGCTCATGGGCGATGCGGGAGAGGGAACGCGCGATCGCGTCGGCGTCGAGGAGGACCTTCGCGGCTGCGCGATCGGGGACGTGGGTCGTCACTTCACTCCTTTCCGGCCTCGCTGGACCGGCTTTAAAGGGGTCGCGGCAGTCTAGATGATCGATCGGCAAGTCACCGCCGCGCGGATGGTGACCGAGATACGTCGCCGGCTGGGGCCGACCCTACTCGGCCTTGGACTCGTCCTCGTCGTCGTCCGCGAGCGACTCGATCGCGTCGCGAGCCGCGTCGACCGCGAGCTCGGGCACGAGGATCTTGAGCGGAGGGTCGTCGAGCGCGCCCGGATCGTGCTCGGCGGCCATCTCGAGCTCGGATTCGATCCCGGCCGACGTCAGCATGTCGCGGATCTCCTCGGCTTCCGTCACGTCCCCCGCGACCGCGATTTGAACGAGCCTCGTCACGACCGCTCGGACCCTATCGCAGCCTTCGCCCTGCGCGCGCCCGACGGCACGAGCTCGGGTCCACCCCGCTCCGGGAGCGGGATCTCGACCACGTCGAAGTCGCGCGGCACCACCGTGTCCGCGAACAGCTCACGCGCCTCGTCCTGCACCTCGTGTCCGAAGTAGCGGGTGGACAGGTGCGTGAGCGCGAGCATCCTGACGCCGGCCTCCCGTGCGACGAGAGCTGCCTCGCCGGCCGTCGAGTGGAGCGTCTCCTTCGCCCGGTCGCGTTCGTCCGCGAGGAACGTCGCCTCGTGCACGAGGAGCTCTGCCCCGCTAGCCGCGGCGACCACTGACGCGCTCGGGGCCGTGTCTCCCGTGAGGACGATCTTCCGCCCCGCCCGAGCAGGACCGAGAACCTGCTCCGGCGTCACCGTCGTCCCGGCGGCGAGCGTGACGGGCGAGCCGTGCTGCAAGGCTCCTCGCTCGGGGCCGTTCGGGACGCCGAGCGCATCGGCGGCCTCCACGTCGAAATGTCCCGGACGCTCCTCCTCGACGAGCGCGTAACCGATCGCTGGCACGCCGTGCTCCACGCGGAAGGGCTCGATCCGGTACCCGTCCCGCGCGATCGCATCCCCGGCCTCGAGCTCGAGGGGCTCGAGCGGATAGGAGAGCCGGCCGAAGACCCGCCGGAGCGACGCGAGCAGGTCACGGAGCCCGACCGGCCCGTACACGGTGAGCGGGAGCTCCCGTCCCCGCAGCGAGTACGTCTTCAGCATCCCCGGCAGGCCGAGGTAGTGGTCGGCGTGGAAGTGCGTGAGGAACACCTCGCGCAGCTCGACGAGGCCGACCTCACAGCGAAGGAGCTGCCGCTGCGTGCCCTCCGCGCAGTCGAAGAGCAGGCGCTCGCCGCCGCGGCGGACGAGCGTCGCGGCCGGTGCCCGCTGGGCCGTCGGCGTGGAGCCGGACGTCCCGAGGAAGACGACGTCGAGGTCCACGGCGCCGGATTGTACGTCCCGCCCTAAACGTCCCCGGAATCGCGCCGATAGTGACGAAGATGCGGCGTTCGCGGGCGTATCGCTCGGCCGGCCTCGCTCGGTCGCTTGCCCTGCTCTGGGCATTCCTGCTCACGTCCGCGGCGATCCTCGCGATCGGCGCGTTCGTCCTCTCCACCCTCCTCACCGACAGTCTCCGCAACCAGGCCGTCGACGACACCGCACGAAACGTCGCCGTGTACACGCGCTCGGTGCTCGGGCCGACGATCGTGCAGGGAAGGACGATCGTCCGGACGAAACGCGCGCGGCGTCGTCTCCAGCGTGCGCTGAAGGTGCATGGCGACCTCATGAGCGTCTCCGTCTGGTCTCGACACGACCGGCTCCTGCTCGCGACCTCGGCGCGGGAACCAGTCGGCGCGCCGAACCAGATCCGAAGCGTGTTCAGAACACGGGAGCCGTCGGGGGAGATCGTCGACGCAGCCGGCGGACGGCCGCGGGCGATCGTCGTCTGGGCTCCGGTTCTCTCTCGGGCCGGTCACTCGCTCGCGGTCGCCGAGATCCGCGCTCGCCCCGACACGGTCGACGCGAACCTGGCGTCGATCAGGAGCACCGTCTGGATCACGGTCGGATCGGTGTTCGTGATCGTGTGCTTCGCGGTCGCACTCCTCGTCCGCGGAGCCGCGTTCCGGCTCACGCGGCAGAATCGGGATCTGCACACGCGCTCACAAGAGCTCCTCGAGTCGACGCGGACGCTCGAGCAGAGCCTGATCGAGACGATCGAGACGCTGAACGCGGCCGTCGAGGCCCGCGACCCGTACACCGCTGGACACTCCCAACGCGTGCGCCGCGTCGGGCTGGCCCTCGGACGCGAGCTCTCGCTCCCGACCCGGCGCCTGGGGGTCCTCGCCAACGCGTGTCTCTTCCACGACATCGGCAAGATCGGCATGCCCGACGCGATCCTCACGAAGCCCGAGCCCCTGAGCCCTGCGGAAGCGGCGCTCATGCGCGACCATGCAGCCCGAGGAGCGGAGATCGTGGCGCGGATCAGCTCGCTGCAGGACTCCGTTCCGGCGATTCGGTACCACCACGAGCGCTGGGACGGCCTCGGCTATCCCGACGGGCTCTCCGGCGAGCAGATCCCGCTCGAGGCCGCGATCATCGCGATCGCGGACGCGTGGGACGCGATGACCACAGACCGCCCGTACGCGAGCGCTCTCGACATCAACGAGGCGATGCAGAGGATCCGCGCCGGCCGCGAGAAGCAGTTCAACCCGGTCGTCGTGGACGCGTTCTGGTCTCTCGCGAAGCGGCGCCCGGCCGAGATCCTGCCGCCCGAGTCGACGGGCGCGGCGCTCGCCGTCGTCTGAGCGCGGAACGACCTCGTCGGGCGGCTCTCAGCCGGACGAGCGGCCGAGCTCCAGGTCCGTGTACACCGTCTCGCCCTTGAACTTCCGTGCGTCCGGGTCCCAGGGGAAGAAGATCGCGTTGCGCCACTCGAGGCGCTCCCCCGTAGGCTCGTGGTCCAGCCAGCGGCCCGCGTGGGTCGCCGTCACCCGTGCCTCCTCGCACACCCCCTGCGGCCCGATGACGATGTACTCGAGGTCGAAGTGGATGTCCGGGAAGGCCGACAGGAGCTCGGTGTAGAAGCGCGCGGCGCCGTCGTGCCCCTCCCAGCGGGAGCCGGTCCCCATCACCTCGTACACGCAGTCCTCCGTGAGCGTGGAGATCAGCCCGGGAAGGTCGCGGTTGTCCTCGGCGATCGAGTGCGTCTTCCAGAGCTCGCGGATCTCCGCGTACTCGTCGGGCGCCATCGGTCGACGCAGCAGCTCGAGGATGCGGTCGGTCGCCATGAGGGCGCTCCCTTCCACTCGTAGGTCTTCGGCTGCGGCTGAGCCTACGGCAGCGTGAGGTGCTGACCCGGCGAGATCGTGGTCCCGACGAGGTCGTTCGCTCGCTCGAGCTTCCAGACGCCTTCCCGTGGATCACCCGCATAGCGCGCCGCGGCGATCGACCAGAGCGTGTCGCCCGGCTTCACGCGGTACTGCCGAGCCGGCCCCGACGCGCCGGTATCGCGCGCCAGGACCGCCCAGAGCACCACTGCGGCGAGAACGATGATCCCGATCCGGACGAACATATGTTCGCAGTATGAACGAACACATGTTCGGTGTCAAGACTTCAGTGCTCGAAGGCGGCTTGCTTGAAGACGAACGTCCGTCGCTCGCGATTCGCCTCCGCCTGGAGCTCGACCGCCACCTCCACGCGCCGCCCGGCCCCGGCGGGCATCCGCACCGGGACGACGACGGCGTGATGGCCCGTGACGGTGGTCTCTCGGCAGATCCCGCGCCGGACGACGAGCCAGCGGTTGGCGATCGCCGTCCCACTGAGCGCAGCGCGCGCGCACACGGTCGCTCGGGCGTCCTCCCCGGCCCCGATCTTCGCCTCGATCGGCGCCCCGCTCCCGCTCTGGAGAGCGACCTCGGCGCCGAGCACGTCTCCGCCCGGTCGCCAGGCCGTGAACGCGCTGCACTTCGTCGAGCCGTCCGCGATCGCCGCCTGCACGGCGCTCGCGGACGGCCGCAGCGATCCGTCGGCCCGCTCGAGCGCCGCCTGGAACCCGGTCCGCGCCCCGTCGTCGCGGAACCCGAAGAAGCTGACCTCGGCGACGTCCGGGTCGCACGCCGCCCTATGGATCAGATCGCCGTAGATCGCCGCCTGGGTGACCTCGTTCGTGACCGGGACGTTTTCCGCGCCCGTGTAGCCCGAGAGGCCGGAGGTGTCGACCTGCCAGCCGACCTCGTCGAGGTGCAGCTTCAGCCCGTCCACGGTCGTCGGCTGCGAGGTCCCGTGGAACGCGTCCCACAGCCCCTGCTTCACGCGGTCGAGGTTCACGAACCCGGCGTCCGGCCACGCGTAGCCGCGATCGAGCGGATCGGTCGCCCGGTTCGGATACGGGTGGAAGCTGAACGCGTCCATGAGCGGCTTCGTCCGCCCGCTCTTCCGGTACCAGGCCCCGAGCGCGCGCAGAAAGCGGAGCGGCGACGTCGAGATGTTGTTCTTCGCCTTCGGATTGTCGTTGCCGCGCGGCGAGAGCCCGACGCCGACCACCACGTTGGCGGGGTCGACGGACTTCAGCGCGTCGTACGCGTCCGCGAGGTACGGCCCGAACGCCGCCGCCGACGCGTTCGCGCCCTTCGCGTCGAACTGCGGCCGCCAGAACGCGGGCTGGTTGGGCTCGTTCCCGATGACGAACTCTTTGACCTGCGGGTAGACGGACGCAACCGCGCCGACGTACCCGGCGAAGAGCGACGGCGAGCCGATCCCCGCTTCGAGCTCGCGAGGCGGATACGGGTAGATCGCGAGCACGACGCGAATCCCGGATGAGATCGCGATCGGGATGACACGGTCGAGCTGCTCCTTGTCCTGGATGACGAGCGGCTGACTGGGGACGAAGCGCACCGGGATCACGGTCTGCCGGAGCCCCAGCGACGCCATCTGCGAGTACAAGGCGGCGCCTCCGTCCGCGTCGAACTTCGCTGTGTCGTCGTTCGCACCGATGTCGGCGGCGTGCGTGATCGACGCACCTGCGAGGAGCGCCGTGACGAGGACCGTTGCCGCAGCGAGGAGTCGCACTCGATTTCGTTCCCCGGGCACCCCCTCGCCCGCGTGGGGTCGCAAGATTACAGCGAAACTCGCTCGAGCAACACCCCGAGCAGACGCCCGCTTCCGAAGCGCACCGGATCGTCGGTCGGGAGGCCGGTCTCGGCCTCAACCGAGGCGATCTCCGCCCGCGCCTCCTCGTCACTCTCGATGGAGCTCGTGTTCAGCGCGATGCAGGCGACTTTCGCCGGCCGCCGGGGGAGCGAGATCCGCTCGTACAGCTGGACGAGCTCGCGAAGCGGCGGGATCCGATGGCCGGGACAGCCCTCGATCTCGGTCGTGCCGGCGAGATGGCAGAGGACGAGGAGGTGCGGTGCCGCTCCGTGCAGGAGCCCAAGCGTGACGCCCGAGTACATCGGGTGGACGATCGAGCCCTGCCCCTCGACGATGAGGAGCTCACCTCCCCGCTCGGCGCCCTCGACCACGAGGCGCTCCGCGGCACCGGCGAGGAAGTCGGCGACCACGGCGTCGACGGCGATACCCCAGCCCGCGATCTCGATTCCCGTCTGCCCGGTCGGGACGAAGACCGACGCGACACCGCGACGGCGCGCCTCGAGGTCGAGCTCGACGGCGACCGTCTTCTTCCCGATTGCGCAGTCGGAGCCAACCGTGAGGACCACCTTTGCCTCGAGCTCGAGGTTCCGGCCGGTGGGGACGTTCAGGCCCTCGGGCGGCCGCCGCACGTCGCGGAGCTCGACGCCGGCGCGCGCCGCCAGCTCCGAGAGCTCGGGATCGTCGGCCATGAACTCGTGCAGTCCGCTCTCGACATCGAGACCCGCGGCAATGCACTCCTTCAGGAGCTGACGCCAGGCGTCCGGGAAGCGCCCTCCCTGCGTCGCGACCCCGACGATTGCGACCGTCGGCGAGTGTGGGAGCGCCTCTGCGACCGTGGCGACGATCGGAATCTCCTCGTGCGTGGCGCCCGAGCGCGCTGAGTCGAGGATCGCGACGACGGGGTCTGGTCCGTAGCGCACGATCCCGCGCATCGTCTTCCCGTAGTGGGCGTCGTGCGAGTAGCCCTCGGCGAGGATGAGGATGCGCCGTGACACGCGCCGAAATCTAGAGGCGTCCAGCCGCCTGGCGGACGCCTCGTGCCTGCCGGGTCAACACGTCGTTCGTCGCCTCCAGAACGCGCCTCCGTCGTTTGCCGTCGGCGTGGACGCCGTAGTCGCGGGAGAGGCCGGGAACGATCGCGTCACGCATCGACGGAGACGCCGAGGCCCGGCGCCGTGGACGGCACCTGGACGCCGTCGCGAAGCTCGACACCCGGGCACGGGTCCTCGCTGAGGAGAAGGTTCCCGTCGAGATCGATGTGGTCGCAGAGCGGGGCCACGCAACAGCCTGCGGCGATCCCGAGGCCCGACTCGAGCATGCAGCCGAGCATCACTCCGAGCCGGAGGGCACGGGCGGCGTGTGCCATCCGGATCGCCTCTCTGATCCCGCCCGACTTCGCGAGCTTGATGTTGATCCCGTGCGCGATCTCCGCGCAGGCCGCGACGTCCGCGAGCGTGTGGCAGTCCTCGTCGACGTAGATCGGGACGGGCGAGCGCTCGCGCAGCTCGCGGCCGCCGTCGTCGCCGGCCTCGAGCGGCTGCTCGCAGTACTCGACCCCGAGCTCGGCGAGCCGGGGGAGCGCGTCGAGAGCCTCGTCGAGAGACCACCATTCGTTGACGTCGACCTGCAGCGGCAGGTCGGTCACCGAGCGCACGGCGCGCACGCGCTCGACGTCGAGCCCGTCGGCGCCCCCGAGCTTCAACTTCAGGCGCCTGAAGGCACGCACGGCGCCCTCCGCTCGGCGCGCCATGTCATCGGGATCGCCGAGCCAGATCGTCCACGACGTCGGCGGTCCTGCGCGCGGGAGGCCGAGCAGCTGCCAAACGGGTTTGTTGAGGAGCTTTCCCTGGAGGTCGTGGAGGGCGGCGTCGAGCGCTGCTTTCGCCGCCTGCTCTCCGGGAACGGACCCGAGCCGCTCGCCGATCTCTTCGAGCGCGAACGGGTCATCACCTACGAGCGCGCCGTGTTCCTCGAGGAACGCCTTCGCGCTCGCAGGCGACTCTCCGTAGCGCTCGATCGGCGCCGCCTCGCCGTAACCGGTCACGCCCTCGTGCGTCAGCGCGACGTGAACGACGTCTGCGACGTCCGTCGCGTCACGCGCAATGACGAACCTCTCGGCGAGCTGGAGTCGGACGATCCGGGCGACGAGCTCCACTGCGCGGAGCCTAACCCGACCGCGCAGAGCCCCCCACCGGGCGCGGATACACTGGCCGGGCGCGCCCGTAGCTCAGGGGATAGAGCGATGGCCTCCGGAGCCATAGGCCGCAGGTTCGAATCCTGCCGGGCGCATGCACACCATTTGCCCTTGGGATCTTTGGCTTAGTTGAGCCAGATCGTGGGACGCCTGAGTACGGTCGGAGACGCGGCGTGGGTGCACGGGGTGTGCAAGCCACCCCTCAATATGAGGTCGAACTGACTACCGCTCTCTCAGGACACAATCGCGTCCACGTTTGAGCAGTTCCCGGTCCGAACATCGTCCGCGAAGGCATTGAGGTCGGTGATGTCGTCGGTTGCTGGATTCCCCTGGGCGCTGAACATGTCTTCGATGGTCGTGCTGTCGGTCGGGAACCGCCCGCCGAGATAGTCCTGCGCCATCGCCAGCGCCTCGCAGGTCGTCCTCACGGACGCGACCCGATCCGCGTGCGTTGTCCCGCTGCTACCGCAACCGACTGGAGAAACGAGAACGACGGCGACCCCGACGAGGACAACGAGGAGCTTCACGACGCCTCACGTCATCGGACCGCCGTTACCCGCGCTCTGGACGATGTAGCCCACGGTCGCCAGCAGGGCCGCGAAGGCGAAGATCCACGGAGACCAGACTTGTCGACGCCTAAGCCAGGAATAGAGACCACGGACGGCGATCGCACCTACGAGACCGATGGCGGCGACTGCCAGATAGAGGACGACGAGACGCGCGCCGCTTCCATCGTCGACGTAGAGGGCCAGCGGAAGGGCGCTCAGCAGCCAGAGTGCACCGAAAGCGGAGTAACCGCCCAGCCGGGCCCTGTGACGACGCGCAGCACGCTCCGCTATGTACGTGTCCCCGTCGCTTGAGACGACGATCGGGGCCAGAGGTCGGGCACTAGTGCTCATGCGACTCAACTCCTCGGATAGACGATCCCACGCAGTCGCACATCCGCTCAGGTGAGACATGGCCGCAACGAGGAAGAGGAGCTGGCGACTCGACGGGCACAAACTGACCGTCAGCGCGACTGGCTCGGTGTGTCCGCTTCCCACTGTACACGCGAATTCCTAGCTGGGCGGCGAGCCGAACACCATGACGCCTGACGCTTGCTCACGAGCACCTCGCGGCGGTGCCTCACGCCGCCGGCGCGCTGCCAGTCATGAGATCCCGCGAGCGGCTGGTACCGTGGACCGGACATAGCTCCCTCCTTCCGCCGCTGCGCTCACGTCGAGTAGCGCCAGGTCCGAGCCTTAAGCAGAGAGGAGGGGAGCGATGACGCAATCGCCTAGCGGCCTGTCTCCGGAGGCTGCGCCTGCGGCGTCGACAGCCGACTACCTCGAGCGCGACCGGGAGGCATGGAATCTTCCCCGAGCTC
>DASSQE010000034.1:0-14455 GCA_035702645.1 Gaiellaceae bacterium | reverse complement strand
GCGGCGTGTGCGCGACGCCGTCGGCGCCGGACGGGATCTCTCCCGTCTCGAACCACACGACCTCGCCCCGGAACTTCGCCGGCTCGCGGGAGTCGAGGACGACGATCTGCTCGTCACTCTCGGCGGCGGCGACGTCGTCCGCGCTCGCCACGACGCGCGGTTCGCTGAGCGGCGTCCAGCTGCCCGGTTCCGGCTCGGGCACCTCGGTCGTCACCGGTCGGTCCTCGGCCAGCCAGGCGTCGAAGCCGCCGTCGAGGATCCGCACCTGGTCGGAATGGCCGTAGGCGCGGCAGCCCCACCAGAGCCGGAACGGCCCCGAATGGCCGGCGTCCGCGTACGCGACGATCTCCGTCGAGTCGGAGATCCCGCGCCGCTCGAGCTCCTTCTGGAAGCGGCCGGGCGGCGCGAGCATGAAGGCGACGGGGTGATCCGGGTCGACGAGATGGGTCGCCCAGTCGAGGAAGCGCGCCCCCGGCACGTGACCTTGCTCGTAGCGCGCCCGCCCCGTGCCGTGCTCGTCCCAGCGCATGTCCAGGACGACGAGCTCGGGATCGCCGAGCCGCTCCGCGAGCCAGACCGGGGTCACCAGCATCGCGGCGAGTCTACGAGCTGCGGAAGAATGCAGCGCGTGCCGACGGCCGACGTCCACCAGCACATCTGGCCCGAGCCGCTGATCGAGCTCCTCGCTCGTCGCGGACGGCCACCTCGACTCGTGGGATCGATGCTCGAGCTGCCCGGAAGAGCCCCGGTCGAGGTCGACCTCGAGAGCCACCGGCTCGAGACGAGACTCGCGCTCCTCGACCGCTGCGAGCTCGAGAGCGCCGTCGTGTGCCTCTCGCCGACGCTCGGCGAGGGCACGCTCGCCGGCGACGACTGGGGTGAGCTGAGAGACGCATACGAGAGCGGGATCCTCGAGCTCGCCCGGGCATCGCAGCGGATCGTCCCGCTCGCGGCGGGTCGGAGCAGTGCGCGCTTCGCCGGGACGTGCGTGGGAGCGCCGGCACTTCTCGACCTCGACGTGCTGGCGCCGACGCTCGACGAGCTCCAGCAGCGGGGCGCGTTCCTCGTCATCCACCCTGGACCATCCGTTTCTCCACCGGAGGCACCCGGGTGGTGGCCGACCGTGGTCGAGCACACGTCGCAGATGCAGGCCGCCTACGCCGCCTGGCTCGACGGCGGCGCCGATCGCTGGCCGCGCCTTCCGGTCGTGTTCGCGATCCTCGCGGGCGGGGGGCCGTTCCAGCTCGAGCGGCTGCAGACGCGCGGGATCTCGAGTCGCGACTCCCTCCACGAGAACGTCTTCTTCGAGACCTCGTCGTACGGCCGCCGTGCCCTGGAGCTCTGCCTCTCGACGCTCGGCGTCGGCCAGGTGCTCTTCGGGAGCGACGCACCCTGGCTCGACCCGACGGATGGGCTGGACGTCGTCCGCGGCTTCGGCGATGCTGTGCTCGACGCCCTTTGGAACCGGAACCCGTCACGTCTTCTCGGATGAAAGGCCTGACAGGCTGGATCCACGATCGGGTTCCGGAGGACAGCGACCTCGGCCGGCCGGCGCTCGTCCAGCTCGTAACCGATCTCGCCGCGCAACCGCGGTTCTGGAAGCGCTTCGTGCGGCACGACCCGGAGACGCGGCACTTCGTCCAGCTCTACCGCGATCCGCATCTCGACCTCTGGCTGATCTGCTGGCTCGACGCGCAGGACACCGGGTACCACGACCACGACATCTCCTCCGGCGCCGTGTACGTGGTCGAGGGCAACCTGCACGAGGACCACTTCCAACGCGACGAGGACGGCTGGATCCGCGAGAAGACCCGCGTCCACGAGCCGGGCGGGGTCTTCGACTTCGACTCCTCGTACATCCACGGTGTTCGCCACGCCGGCGGCCCGCCCGCGACGTCGCTGCACGCCTACTCGCCGGCCCTCTGGCGGATGGGCCACTACTACCCGGGACAGCAGTCCGGCGCGCTCGGCCGGGTCTCGATCACGTACGCGGACGAGCTCGCGTCGGCCGTGTAGCGAGCCTGGCCCGAAAGGTCCCATCTCGACGCCCTAGGCCCTCGGCTGGACAGCGTCTCCCGGGAGATCGACACTTCACCGGTGAGCGGGAGCGGACCCTGAGGTGACGTCGTCCTCGGCCTTGGCGAAGCGACCTTCCGCGCGGTCCTTCGTCGGTCGAGCGCAGGAGCTCGCCGAGCTGTCCGCTGCGCTCGATGACGCGGCGGCGGGGCGGGGCTCTCTCGTCCTCCTCACTGGTGAGCCCGGCATCGGCAAGACGCGGCTCATCGGCGAGCTCGCCCGGATCGCCACCGACCGTGAGGTCCGCGTCGTCGCCGGCCGCTGCTGGGAGGAAGGTGGTGCGCCGCCGTATTGGCCGTGGAAGCAGGTGGTTCGCTCGCTCGGCGACGACTTCGAGCGTCTCGCAGCACCGGTCGACGCTGCGGGAGAGCGCGGCGCCGCGAGCGGGATCGCGCCGGAAGGCGAACGCATCCGGCTCTTCGACGCCGTCGGGCGCTTCCTCTCGGACGCGACCAGCGAAACGCCGCTCGTCGTCACGCTCGACGACGTGCACGCGGCCGACGAGCCCTCGCTCTTGCTGCTTCGCTACCTCGGGCAGGCGCTGGCTGAGGCCAGAGTCCTCCTCGTTGCCTCGTACCGTGAGGCGGAGCGCCTCGTCCGCCGGCGTCCCGAGGTCTTTGCCGATCTCGCGCGCGTGGCCCAGCGCATCCCCTTGCGCGGGCTGACGTTCGCGGACGTCGAGAGCTACGTCGCGACGACAACGGGAGCCCAGCCGGCCCCGCGAGTCGTCGCGAGGCTGCACGAGATCACCGGTGGGAACCCGTTCTTCGTCGAACAGATCGTGCGGCTGCTTGCGGCCGAGTCGGCGCTCGACGACCTCGACGAACCCGTCGCGGACCCCTTCCTTCGCATCCCCGAGGAGGTGCGAACCGTCATCCGCCGGCGGGTGGCCGGGCTCCCGGCGGAAGCCGTGACCCTCCTGCGCGTCGCCGCGGTCATGGGGCGGGAGTTCGAGCTGCACCTGCTCCAGCGCACGAGCAGGCTCAGCCCTGCTCGGCTGCTCGACGTCCTCCACGAAGCCGTCGCCGTCGGGGTCGTCGCAGAAGTGCCCGCGGCGCCGAGGCGCTACACGTTCGTGCACGAGCTCGTCCGGGAGACGCTCTACGACGACCTCCGGCCAGCGCGCAGGCTCGAGCTCCACGAGCAGGTCGGGCGACTCCTCGAAATGGTGTACGCCGAGGACCTCGACCCGCATCTGTCGGAGATCGCGCGCCATCTGTACCTGGCCGCTCCCCTCGGAGACGCGGGCATCGCGCTCGAGTACCTCGTCCGGGCGGGAGACCAGGCGTGCGGCCTCTTCGCCTATGAGGAGGCCGCGGAGCACTTCCGGCAGGCGCTCGAGCTGATTCCCAGCGCCGACCTATCCGCCGCGCGGGTGACGCGGCCCGAGCTGCTCCTCCGGCTCGGCGATGCCCAGTGGCGCTCGGGGAACGGCCCCGAGGCGCGGCTCACGTTCGAGGAGGCGATCGCGGACGGCCGTCGCCTCGGGGACGGGGACCTGCTCGCGCGAGCGGCGCTCGGCTACGTGACTGCGCTCGGAGGCTTCCTCCTGTACGCGCGCTTCGAGGTCGGCGCCTCGGGCGTCGGCCTGCTCGAGGAGGCGCTCGCGGCGCTTCCTACCGGAGACAGCCCCCTGCGCGCACGGCTCCTCGCGCACCTCGCGCTCGAGATGTGGTCGGCCAACGAGCCGGTCGAGGAGCGCGTCGCGGTCAGCCAGCAGGCGATCGAGATGGCGCGGCGACTCGGCGATTCGGAAGCGGTCGTCACTGCGCTGCACGCGCGCCACTGGGCGCTGACGACCCCGGGGATGACGCTCGAGCGGCTCGCGCACACCGAAGAGATGCTGCGTGTCGCGAAGGAGACCGTGGATCCCGAGCTCGAGTTCCTCGCCCACAACGCGCGCTTCCACTGCTTCCTCGAGCTATGCGACCGGCGCGGGATGGACGCGGAGAGCCAGTCGATGACCGAGCTCGCCGAACGGCTGCGGCAGCCCTTCTATCGCTGGCACACGGTCTGCCTGCGCGCGCTGCGGGCGACGCTCGACGGCCGTTTTCCCGATGCCGAGCGCCATGCCCGCGAGGCGGTCGAGCTCAGCGGGCTCCGCACGAGCGAGTACGCGACCTACGTCTTCCGCTACGCGCAGATGCTCGCGATCCGCTGGGCGCAGGGGCGCCTCGACGAGCACTGGCCGGAGATCGACGACCACGCCGAGCGGTTCCCCTGGATCCCGCGCCGCGACCCGTTCGCCGCCGCCGAGCTCGGTGACGTGTCGATGGCGCGGAGGGAGCTGAAGCGGGCGGCGAGCCACGACTTCGCGGACCTCCCGCGAGACGGGCTCTGGATCCTCCATGTCTGCTCGCTCGCGGAGGCGGCCGTCGTCGCGCGCGACGAGCGCCGTGCGCTCCGGCTGTACGACCTTCTCCTCCGGCACGCTGACGACAACGCCGTCACCTATACGCAGCAGCCCTTCGGTCCCGTTGCGCTCCGGCTCGGGCAGCTCGCAGCACTCCTCGGCCGCTGGCAGGACGTAGACCGCCACTTCGCCACTGCGCTCGCGCGCTCCGAGCTGCTCGGCGCGCCGGCGATTCGCGCACGGATCCTGATCGAGCACGCCGCGGCGCTCGCCGCACGCGGCGAGGCGGCCGACCGGGGTCGCGTGGACGCGCTGCTCGCAGAGGCCGAGGACCTGAGCACCGAGCTCGGGATCGAACGCCTCTCGGCCCGGATCGCGGAGCTCCGCGGGCTCGAACCGGTGACGTCGAATGCGGAGGCTGTGTTCCGGCGCGAGGGCGACGTCTGGACGATCGGCTGGGGTGGGCGCACGTTCCGCCTCAGGGACGTGAAGGGCCTGGGATACATCGCGCTGCTCCTCGCGAGGCCCGGTCGGGAGACCCACGTCCTCGAGCTCGTGAGCGCAGCCGGTGGAAACGTGGGCCGAGCCGGGTTGGCCGGGGCCGAGAAGGAGCTGAGCGTGGCTCGGGAGACGGACGGCGGCCCCGTGCTCGACGACCAGGCGAAGCGTGAGTACCGCCTCCGGCTCGCGGATCTCGAGGAGGAGCTGCGGGAGGCAGAGTCGTGGAGCGACCCGGAGCGGGCATCCCGCATTCGCGAGGAGATCGAGTTCCTCGAGCTCGAGCTCGCCGGAGCCACAGGCCTCGGTGGGCGCGATCGCTCGTTCTCGTCGTCTGCGGAGCGAGCCCGGGTCAACGTGACGAAGGCGATCAAGACCGCGATCAGGCTCGTCGACAACCACAGCCCCGAGCTCGCCGCGCACCTCGACAGCTCGATCCAGACCGGCCGCTTCTGCTCGTACGCACCGCCTGGAAGCGCACCGCCTCCCTGGTCGCTCTGACGTCGCCGCGAGCCGGGGTTCGGCGCGACGGAACGATCGTTCCGTCGGGATTCACGCCACTGATTCGAGAGGAAATCGGACGAAAGGAGCCGCCGTGGCAACGGTCGAGGAAGCGACGGAGAAGGCCGGAACGGTCTACTCGCTCGAAGGCACGCTGATCGAAGCGTGCTCCTGCAACGTCAACTGCCCCTGTTGGATCGGCGAGGACCCGGACCTCGGTGAGTGCTACGCGATCGTCGCGTACGGCATCGAGCGCGGTCAGATCGGCGAGATCGACGTCTCCGGCCTGAACCTCGTCCTCATCTGCCATATCCCGGGGAACGTCCTTGCCGGGAACTGGTCGATCGTCGCCCTCGTCGACGAGAGCGGGTCCGAGGAGCAGCGAGGGGCTCTGCTCGACGCGTTCACCGGCAAGCTCGGCGGTCCGCTCGGAGACCTCTGGACGGCGCTCATCGGCGAGGTAAAGGGGGTCGAGTTCGTTCCCATCAGCCACGAGGTCGCCGGCGGGGCGGGAGCGCTCCGTGCGGGTGACGTCGCCGAGACGGACATGGAGCCGTATCGCGGGCCGGACGGCAGCGTCACCATCCTGCAGAACTCCGTCTTCTCGACCGTGCCGGGCTCGCCCGCATGGATCGCGAAGGCCGGGGTCAACCGGGTGAGCCTTCCCCAGTACGGGATGGAGTGGGAGTACGAGGGCCGGAACGCGATCCAGTCCGAGTGGAAGATGGAGCACGCCGCGTGACGGAGATCGCTGCCGCTCCGGCGGCGGGGCACGTCGCCCGAGCGCGTGTCCCCGCCGTTATCGTGGTCGCGATCGGGGGAGCGTGGGCGCTTGCGCTCGCGGCGTTCGCGACGGGACGCGAGCACGCGCTGCACGGCGCCTCGCTGACAGGGCACGGACCGCCGCTCTGGGGGGCGGTCCTGCTCTTCCTCCTCGCCTGGCAGGCGATGATCGCGGCGATGATGCTCCCGTCCAGCCTGCCGCTCGTCCGGCTGTTCGGGGCGGCGGCGGCGCGACAGGAGCGGCCCGGGCCGGCGCTGGCGGCGTTTCTCGGCGGGTATGCCGTGCTCTGGAGCGTCTTCGGTCTGCTCGCGTTCGTCGGTGACGCGGGGATCCATCGCGCGGTCGACGCGGTTCCCTCGCTTGCGCTGCGGCCGTGGCTCCTCGGCGGTGTCGCGCTCGTCCTTGCCGGAGCGTTCCAGTTCTCCGGCCTCAAGGACCGCTGCCTGCAGAAGTGCCGCCAGCCGGGGCCGTTCCTGCTCGCTCACTACAAACGAGGCGCGCGTGGAGGCTTCGAGCTCGGGGCGCGGCACGGGGTCTTCTGCCTCGGCTGCTGCTGGGCGCTGATGCTCGTGATGTTCGTGTCCGGCGTGGCGATGCTGTGGTGGATGGCGGCGCTGACCGCGCTCATGGTCTACGAAAAGGTCGGTCGCCATGGTGTGGTCGCCGCACGGGCGGCGGGCGTCGGCCTCCTCGCGAGCGGGACGCTTCTCCTGGTGCACCCGATCTGGCTCCCGAGCGCGCTCGGCGGCCCACGCGCGTTCGCCGCCGACACGACCGTCGGGCCCGGCCCGGTGACACACGTGTTTCAGGCGGGCCGCTACCGGGTCGATCTCGGGATCGCGTCGAACCGGCTGGCGAGCACCGGAGCGGTGTCGGCCCGGTTGACGAGGAACGGGCGTCCGGTCGACGGCGCGCGCGTGCGGACGACCTTCACGATGCTCGACATGGACATGGGTCGCGTGTCGGTGCAACTCCCCCGAACGGCGCCCGGTCGGTACGAGGCTCCCGGGCCCGTTCTGACGATGGTCGGTCGCTGGGGCCTGCGTCTCGACATCACGCCGCGCGGCGCGGCGCCTCTTGCGCTGAACGTCGTCGACCAGGTGGTGCCGTAGCCCTCAGGGCCCGCCGGCGAGCTCGGGGTCCACGACGAGCACGGTTCGCGCACCCTCACCGGCCCGGAGTCGGTCGAGCGCCTCCTGGACGCCGTCGAGCGAGTCGACGGCGGTCACCACGCCCGCGAGGTCGAGCGTCCCGGCGAGCGCCAGGTTCGCGAGCTCGGGGAGATCGGCCGCAGCGTCGCCGGACCCGTAGTACGAGCCGCGGAGGGTTTTCTCGGAGAGGAGCTCGATCGCGGGAAGGGACACCTCGGCCCCCCGCGGCGCGAGCCCGACGACGACGGCCGTCGCGCCCGGGCGGAGGACGTCCCACGCCAGCCGCATGGTCTCGGGCCGGCCGACCACCTCGAACGCGTGCTCGAGGCCGCGCCCACCCGCGAGCTTGCGCACACGCGCGACCGTCGTCGACGATCCCGACTCGACCGCGTGTGTCGCGCCGCGCTCGAGCGCCAGCTCGAGCTTGGCAGGATCGAGGTCGACCGCGATGAGCGGCTTTGCGCCGGCGAGCCGCGCGGCCGCGATCACCTGCAGCCCGACGCCGCCGCACCCGATCACCGCGACGCTGTCGCCCGGCCGCACGCGTGCCGCGTTGCGCACCGCGCCGAAGCCGGTGACGACGCCGCAGCCGAGGAGCGCTGCCTGCCACAGGGGAAGCTCGCGCGGGAGCGGGACCGCACCGGCCGCGATCACGACCGTTCGCTCGGCGAAGCACGCTGTCAAGAGGCCGTGCTGGAGCGGAGTGCCGTCGGGGAGCCGGAGGCGCGACGTTCCGTCCATGAGGACGCCGCGGACGCTGTTCCTCCCGGCCGGGATACAGAGGTTCGGACGGCCGCGGAGACACTCGGCACATTCCCGGCACGCGGGGACGATGCAGAAGCCGACGTGATCTCCCGGCGCGACGTGCGCCACGCCGTCGCCGACGGCCTCGACCACGCCGGCACCCTCGTGGCCGAGCACCATCGGCCAGCGGCCGTCGCCGAGCTCGCCGTCGGCGAGGCAGACGTCGGAGTGGCAGACGCCCGCCGCCGCGACGCGCACGAGGACCTCGCCGGCCTCGGGAGGATCGAGCTCGACGTCCTCGACACGGACGGGCGAGCCGGGCTCGCGGAGGACGGCCGCGCGGATCGTCGTCATGCGGTCCGATACTGCTCGAGCGCGTCGAAGTCCGGGACGGCACCGAGCCCGGGACCGGGCGGCGGGCCGATCGTCCCGTCATGGGCGATCTCGAGCGTCACCGGCAGGAGCCAGTCCCGACGCTCCGCCGACCACGCCGGCGGGTCGAGCGGGACCTCGAGGAACGGGCAGGTCGAGAACGCGAGCGCGGCGTGGAGGTTCGCGAGCAGCCCGTAGCCGTTCGACCACGTGTGCGGGCTCCACGAGCGGCGGTTGCCCTCCGCGAGCGCCGCAACCGAGCGGCAGCCCTCGATCCCACCGGCCAGGACGACGTCCGGCTGCACGACCTCGACACCGCCGCGCAGGACGAGGTCGCGAGCCTCCGCGAAGGTGCGCACCATCTCGCCGGCGGCGATGCGCACGCCGGACGCGCGCCCGAGCGACGCGTAGCCGTCGACGTCGTCCGTCGGCAGCGGCTCCTCGAGCCAGTAGACGTCGAGCCGCTCGAGCTCGCGGGCGAATTCGACGGCAGTGTCGCGCGCCCAGCGAGGCAAGAGGTCGCCCGGCATGCGCCAGCCCTGGTTCGCGTCGACCATGAGCTCGAGGCCCGGGCCGACCGCCTCGCGCACCGCCTCGACGACCGGCAGATCGACGCGCCAGTCCTCGGAGTGGAGGCGGAGCTTGAGCGCGCGGACGCCGGCGTCGCGCAGCTCCAGAGAGCGTCGGACGCGCTCTTCGGCCGAGACGAGCTCTCCCGTCGAGGCATACGCGCCGATCCGGTCGCGCTCTCCGCCGAGGAATCGCCAGAGTGGCACGCCCTCCGCCCGAGCGACCATGTCCCAGACGGCGACCTCGAGGATCCAGTTGCGGCCGTGGTGGAAGTCGACGGTCTCGAGGATCCCGTGGACGCGGGTGTGATCGGTCGCGTCGACGCCGACGAGGAGCCGCTCGAGGAGCCCGCGGTCGGGCAGATCGTCTCCGCTGGCATAGCCCTCGACGCCCTCGTCGGAGCGGACGATCGCGACCGTCGCGTCCTGGTGCGTCCGGTGATCGGGATCCCACGCGGCCCGGAAGGGCGGGTCGAGTGGATACCGGTAGCGCCGGGCCTCGATCGCCGCGATCTTCACGCCGGCTCAGTCGCCGCCGTAGAACGGGTTGAGGAGCGCGTCGCGCCGCTCGACGAGCGCCGCCGCCGCCGCCGCGTCTCGGTCTTCGACGCACGTGCCCAGGGCTTTCCGCGTGGCTGCGCGGCTCGCCAGGCGCACCGCCGTCTCGTCAGAAGCGCCGGGGTCGATCCACACCGCGACGAGAACGAGAACGTCGCCGGTCGCCTCCAGCAACCCGTCCGCGACCGCGTCCAGGACGCCCTGCCCGATCCCGAGCTGCGCTGCTCCCCACGTGATCGTCTGATGGCGATCGTCGACCGCGGTCGCCTTGTTCATCATCAGCGTCGGCGGCCAGACGGGCTCGTACTCCTGCTGGGTCGGGCCGACGCAGACGAGGACAGGCGTGTGGCCCGGGGTCGGGTGAGCGAGCATGCCGATCGCCGCTGCGGCAGTCGGGCTCCCCCGCCTTGCGAGGACGACGTTCACGTGCGCGCCGTTCGGCGCCTCGCCGCCCCAGCCCTCGCCGATCCGTCCGTCGAGCTCCTCGACGTTCATGCCGCCTCCGCCGAGAGGTCGAGCACGACGCGGAGCGCGTCGCCGGAGCGCATGAGCTCGAAGCCGCGCTCGACCTCGTCGAGCGGCAGCCGGTGGGAGACGAGCCGGTCGAGAGGCAGGCGGCCGCTGCGATAGAGCGCGAGCGTCGCCGGGAAGTCCCGCTCCGGCTTCGACGACCCGTAGATCGAGCCGAGGACGCGCCGCTCGCTGCGCGGGATCGTGACCGCCGGAAGCGGGAGGACGGCGTCCGCGCGCGGGATGCCGATGAGGACCGCAGCCCCTCGCGGGCGAGTCCCGAGGTAGGCCGCGAGCATCGCCTCGGGCCGGCCGGTCGCCTCGATCGCGACGTCGACACCGCCCGCGGACGCCTCGTGGAGCGCAACGGCGGTCGCTTCGGGCGTTCCCTGCCAGAGGATCGCTCCGCTCGCGCCGAACGAGCGCGCCACGTCGAGCTTCTGGGGAGCGGCGTCGACGGCGATGACTGGATCGGCGCCGGCCGCCACCGCCGCCATGAGCGCCGAGAGCCCGACCCCGCCGCAGCCGATCACCGCCACGCGATCTCCTGCACGCACCCCTGCGGTGCGCCAGACCGCTCCGACGCCGGTCGTGACCGCGCACCCCACGAGCGCCGCGATCTCGAACGGCACGTCGTCCGGGATCGGGATGCACGAGCGCTCGGGGACGACGCACGCCTCGGCGAACGTCGAGAGGAACGAGTAGTGGTAGACGGCGTCGCCGTTGCGCGACAGCCGGGTCGTCCCGTCCATCAGCCCTCCCGCCGCCATGGCCGGCCAGGCTGTCGAGCAGAGCCAGGGGAGGTCGCGCGCGCACTCGGCGCAGGTACCGCAGGAAGGCGTCCACGAGAGCGCGACGTGGTCGCCGGGCCGCACGCGCGTGACTCGCTCGCCCACCGCCTCGACCACGCCGGCTCCCTCGTGCCCGAGCACCGCCGGACACGGCGTCTCGGCGGTCCCGTCGATCGCGTTCAGGTCCGAGTGGCAGACGCCGCTCGCCGCGAGCCGGACGAGCACCTCTTCCGCCCCCGGCGGCGCGAGCTCGAGATCCGCGACGACGAGCGGCCCGCCGGTCCGTTCGAGCACCGCGGCCCGGACGTTCACGCGCGCGCTTCCTCGGGCTCGGGCTCGGCGACCTGCAGGCGGCGGAGCTCCTCGATGGGGATATGGCAGCGCATGAGGTGCCCCGGCTCCGCTTCGACCAGCGGCGGCTCCTGCTCCTCGCAGATCGCGCCGAGCTTGCGGTGGCAGCGGGTGTGGAAGACGCAGCCCGAGGGGGGCGAGGCGGCGCTCGGGATCTCGCCCGCGAGCCGGATCCGCTCGCGGCCGCCGCCGTCGATCGTCGGCACCGCGGAGAGGAGCGCCTCGGTGTACGGATGGTGCGGCCCCGCGAACACGATCTCCGCAGGCCCGAGCTCCTGCAGCCGGCCGAGGTAGAGGACCGCGATCCGGTCGGAGATGTAGCGGACGACGCCGAGATCGTGGGAGATGAAGAGGTACGAGACCCTGCTCTCCGCCTGCAGCTCGACGAGGAGGTTGAGGATCGCCGCCTGCACGGAGACGTCGAGCGCGGACGTCGGCTCGTCGCAGACGACGAGCTGCGGTTCGCCCGCGAACGCCCGAGCGATCGCGACGCGCTGCTTGAGCCCGCCCGAGAGCTGGACGGGCTTCTGGGTCAGCGTGCGCTCGGTGAGCCGGACGCGGTGGGCGAGCTCGAGCATCCTCCGCTCGGCGACGTCGCCGCCGAGCCCGGCGAGCTTCTTCAGCGAGCGGAGGAGGATGCGCCGCACCGAGTGACGGCGGTTGAGCGCCGAGTCCGGATTCTGGAAGACGATCTGGAGCGCGCGCAGATCGGTGCGGGTGCGCTTCTGGTAGCGGGCCGGGAGCTCGCGGCCCTGGAGGTGCGCCACCCCCTCGGTCGGCGCAACGATTCCGAGCAGCGTCCGCGCGAGCGTCGTCTTCCCGCTCCCCGACTCGCCGACCAGGCCGAGCGTCTCGCCGGGCCAGATCCGCACGCTCACGTCGGTGAGCGCGTGGACGTCGTGGCCCGACTGGCGGAAGACCTTCGTCAGCCCGTCGAGCTCGACGAGCGGTGCGCTCTCGCGGTCGACCGCCGGCAGCTCGACGTCGGCGGCCTCCTCGCGCGGGAGGTCGTGGGCGCGCTCGTGGTACCAGCAGCGGCTCTCGTGTCCGGAGGTGATCCCGAGGAGCGGCGGCTCCTCCGTGTGGCAGCGCTCGTCGGCGAGCGCGCAGCGGTCGGCGAACACGCATCCGGTGAGCTCGGTCCCGAGGCTCGGGAGGAAGCCGGGGATCGTGTCGAGCCGAGCGTGGTCCTTGCGCAGGCCGCCGCGCGGGATGCAGCGGAGGAGGCCCACGGTGTACGGGTGCCGCGGGTCGCGCAGGACGGTCTCCACCGGGCCTTCCTCGACGAGCCGGCCCGCGTAGAGGACGCCGACACGCGAGCACATCTTCGAGATGACTCCCAGGTTGTGGCTGATGAAGAGCACGGAGGTGTGGAGCTCCTCCTGGAGCCGCGCGACCAGGTCGAGCACTTCCGCCTCGACGGTCGCGTCGAGGCCGGTCGTCGGCTCGTCGAGGATGAGGAGCGCCGGGTCCTTGGCGAGCGCCATCGCGATCACCACCCGCTGCTGCATCCCGCCGGAGAGCTGGTGCGGATAGCGCCCCAGCACGGAATCGGGATCGGCGATCTGGACCCGCGCGAGCGCTTCACGCGAGCGCTCGCGCGCCTCGCTCCCGCTCACCCCGAGCACCGTGAACGCCTCCGCGACCTGGGCCCCGACGCGGATCGACGGGTTCAGTGCGCTCTCCGGGTTCTGGTAGACCATCGAGATCCGCCGCGCATGGAACTCGCGCAGCGCGCGGCCGCGGAGCGCGAGCGCGTCCACTCCAGCGACCGTGACGGAGCCGCCGGTGACCGAGCCGTTCCGCGGCAGGTAGCGGACGATCGCGAGCGCCGCGGTCGACTTCCCGCAGCCCGACTCGCCGACGAGGCCGTACGACTCGCCCGCTCCCACCTGGAACGAGACGCCGCGCAGGACCGGGCGGTCCATGCCGCGCACGCGGTAGGCGACGTCGAGCTCGCGCAGCTCGAGCGCCGGAATCGACGAAAGGTCCGAGCTCACCGTTCGAGCACCTGCTGGACGCTGTCGGAGACGAGGTTCACGGCGACGACCAGCGAGGCGATCGCGAGGGCGGGAAAGAGCACGGTCCACCACTGCTCGGCGAGGTAGTTGTAGTTGTCCGCGATCTGCACGGCCCAGTCGGGCGTCGGCGGCTGCAGACCGAAGCCGATGAACGTGAGCGTCGCGACGGCGAAGATCGCGTAGCCGAGCCGGATCGTGGCCTCGACGAGGATCGGCGGCATCACGTTCGGCAGGACCTCGGAGAACATCACGTACGGCGAGCGCTCTCCTCGGAGCCGGGCCGCCTCGACGTAGTCGAGCCGCGCCTCTCCGAGCACGGCCGCTCTCACCGTCCTCGCGATGATCGGCGAGAAGACGATCGCGATGACCACCGTGACCGCCCACGCGGAGCTCGACCCCAACGCCGCGATCACCGTCACGGCGAGCACGATCAACGGAATCGCGAGCACGGCGTCGATCACGCGGCTGATCGTGTCGTCCGCGATCCCGCGGAAGTAGCCCGTGATGAGCCCGAGCGTCGTCCCGAAGAAGGTCGCGAGCACCACGGCCGCGGGGGCGATGAGGAGGATGTCGCGCGAGCCTGCGAGGACACGCGACAACACGTCGCGGCCGAGGCGGTCGGTGCCGAACGGGTGCGCCCACGACGGTGCCTGCCCGATGTCGGAGGTCTGGTCGAAGATCGGGTCGTAGGGCGTGATCCGCTTCCCGAGGATCGCGCACAGGATCCAGAAGATGATCACCGCTGCGCCGAGCAGGAAGCTCGGGCTCCTGAGCAGGAGCCGCGTCCGCTCCCGTCTGGCGACGCTCGCCTCGGAGCGGGCGGGCGGCGGCGGGGCTGCGATCGATGTCATCGCCCGGACCTCGTCACTCCGCCGCCTCGTACCGGATGCGCGGGTTGAGGAGGGCGAAGAGGATGTCCGCGATCAGCGTCACGACGAGGTAGACGACGCCGACGATGAGAACCCCTGCGGTGAGGACCGTGAAGTCCTTCTGGTGCGCCGCGAGGAGGACGGTGTACCCGATGCCCTGGTAGTTGAAGAGGTACTCGATCGCGACGAGGCCGCCCACGAGGTAGCCGACCTGGGTCGCGATCACGGCGATGGTGGGCATGAGCGCGTTTCGCAGGACGTGGCGCCGGATCACCGTCTTCTGCGGGAGCCCCTTGAGGTACGCCGT
>DASSQE010000033.1:0-26330 GCA_035702645.1 Gaiellaceae bacterium | reverse complement strand
CGTGTCCCAGGACAGATGGGGGCAAGGTCCCGGGACACGAGACCCCGACTCCGCCCACCTTAGCCCTGGGGTTGCTCATCCGAGCGACGGCGAAGCCGTCCCGTACTCGTGGAGGAAGGATGTAAGGCTCTCCTCACAAGGACCGTTCCCCCATCCATCTTCGAGCGAGAGCAGGGCGTCCTTGCTCGACGAACGAGGTCGGCGGGTCAGTTCCTGCATCGAGGGACCTTGCCCCCATCTCGTCCCTCGATGCAGGAACCTGGACCTGCCCCGAGAGCGCGGCTCAGTCGAGGGGAATCAAGGAAGCCTCGGCCATCGCGAGCGCCGCAGGCTTCGCCATCTTGAGGCGCGTCGGGCGCTTCATCCCGTTCGCGAGCCAGGTGTCGATCTCGTGGAACAGTTCGTCGACGAGGATGTCCGACGACACCTTCTTGAGGACGCGCCCGTGCGCGTAGATGAACCCGACGTCGCGGCCCCCCGCGATCCCGAAGTCCGCATCGCCCGCCTCGCCCGGCCCGTTCACCGCGCAGCCCATGACCGCGACCTCGAATGCCTGCGGGTAGGCATGGAGGCGCTCCTCGACGACGCGCGCAAGGCTCTCGACACCGACGTTGTCGCGCCCGCAGGACGGGCACGCGATCATCACGGGTCCGCGCTCTCGAAGGCCGAGTGCCTTCAGGATCTCCCACGCGACCCCGACCTCCTTCACGGGATCCGCGGTCAGCGACACGCGCACCGTGTCGCCGATCCCGTCCGCGAGCAGCGAGCCGATTCCGACCGCGCTCTTGATCGCCCCCGCGTATTCCGTCCCCGCCTCGGTCACCCCGAGGTGCAGCGGGTACGGCACCTTCGCGGACAGCCTCCGGTAGGCGCGGATCATCGTCGGCACGTGCGTCGCCTTCACGGAGATCTTGAAGTCGCGGTAGTCGAGCTTCTCGAGGAGCTCGACCTCCTCCAGAGCAGCTGCGACGAGCGCCTCTGCCTGGTCCTCCTGCGCCAGTTTCTCGAGGTGCTTCGGCAGCGAGCCCGAATTGGCGCCGATCCGCATCGGGATCCCCGCCTTCTTCGCGGCGGTGACGACCTGCTCGACCTTCTCCGGCCCGCCGATGTTGCCCGGGTTGATGCGCACGGCCGCCACGCCGCCCTCGATCGCCTTGAGCGCGAGGGAGGCGTTGAAGTGGATGTCCGCGATCACGGGGATCGGAGACAGCTTCACGATGAGCGGGAGCGCGGCCGCGTCCTCGGTCTTCGGAACCGCCACGCGCACGACCTCACAGCCCGCCGACGCGAGGGCGGCGATCTGAGCAGTCGTCGCCGAGACGTCGTGTGTCTTCGTCAGAGTCATTGACTGCACGACGACCGGCGCGGCTCCGCCGATCGCGACGTTGCCGACCTTGATCTGCACCTCGCTCGCCACGCCTAGAGGGTAGCCCGGAGCGCTCGAGGCAACACGGACAGCGGCCGCGCGAGCGGCCGGCTTCAGGGATTTTCGCGCGACCGGAATCCTCGCGCTAGCGAGATTCCGGTCTTGCGCACTACGAGAGCCGGCCGATGTCGTTCGAGAGCCCGATGAAGAAGAGGAGCAGGACGACCGCGAGGCCGACGACCGAGACCCGCTCGTAGATCTCGCGCTTCACGAACCGTCCGCGGGCACCCTCGATCAGCGTGAACAGGATGTGGCCGCCGTCGAGCGGCAGCAGCGGCAGCAGGTTGAGCAGAGCGATCGACAGGGAGATCACCGCGAGCACCCAGAGGTAGCTCGTCGTCCCCTGCTGGACCGCGTCGGACGAGGCCTTCGTGATTCCGATCGGGCTCGAGACGTCCTTGCGACCGCTGCCGGTCGCCAGCCGGCCGAGCGACCGCCCGATGTCGCCCATGATGATCCCGGTCACCCGGAAGGACTGTCCGACGGCCTCTACCGGTCCCAGCGCTCGGCCGCGAAGCACGAACCCGAGCCGGTACACGCCGTCGATCGGCCGTGCCGACACGGGCGCGAGCCTCGTCTCCTGCCCATCGCGCACGACCTCGACGACCAGCTTGCTCCCGTTCGAGCCGGTGATGTGATCGGCGATGTCGGAAGCGCCGACTCGCACTCCGTTGATCGCGACGACGCGGTCGCCCGGCCGCAGCCCCGCCGCCTGCGCCGGAGAGCCTCGGTCCACGGACTCCACGGTCGACGTCGCCTTGCCTGCGCTCGTCATGAAGAGGGCAGACATGAGCACGAGCGCAAGCACGACGTTCGCCGCGGGACCGGCGCCGATCGCGACGAGTCGCCTCCAGGTCGCAGCCTTCCAGTACGCGTCGGGGCCGAGCGCGTCACGGAGCTCGGTAAAGCCCTTGTCGGCCGAGGTGACCGCCCCCGGCGAGAGCGTGCGGTCGCGCATCGCCTCCTCGAGGGCGTCGAGCGCGGGAAGCGTCGCCTGCAGATCGTCTCCCGCGAGCGCGCGCTTCACGCGCTCCACGGGCCCGGCGAGGCCGGGCGCCTCGGAGACCGCACGTGAGAAGCGGCGCTCGGCGTCGTGGGGGATCGGGCGGTGCATGCCCGGGATCGACACGAAGCCGCCGAGCGGGATCGGACTGACCCCGTACTCGATGCCGTTGCGCTTGACCTTGACAAGGGCCGGCGGGAACCCGACGTAGAACCTCCGCGGCCGGAGGCCTACCGCGAGCGAGGCGAAGAAATGCCCGGACTCGTGCACGAAGATGAGGAGGCCGAGGCCGAGGAGCGCGATGAGGACGCTCATGCCGCAGTCTTTCGGTCGCCGGTTCGCATGCAGCACGGATTCACGCCGCCGCCAACCTTCCCTCCGTCACACGCCGCGCCTCGGCGTCGGCCTCGACGAGCTCGTGGAGATCGCCGGCCGCCGCACCGTCCACCTCCGCGAGCGCGTCCTCGACCAGCGCGGCGACGTCGAGGAAGCCGACACGCCTCTCGAGGAACGCGGCGACGGCGACCTCGTTCGCTGCGTTGAACGCGCAGGGGTAGGTCCCGCCGCGCACAGCGGCTTCGCGCGCAAGCCGGAGAAGCGGAAAGCGCTCGAGGTCCGGTGCTTCGAACTCGAGCGTCAGCCCGGCGGCGAGATCGAGGCTCCGTATCGGAGTCTCGGGTCGGTCCGGGTAGCCGAGCGCAAAGGAGATGGGGACGCGCATGTCCGGGTATCCGAGGTGTGCCAGCGCGGCGCCGTCGCGGAACCGCACCACGGCGTGCACGACGGACGTCGGGTGGACCACGACCTCGATTCGGTCGTAGGGAAGCCCGAAGAGGAAGTGCGCTTCGATCAGCTCGAGGCCCTTGTTCGCGAGCGTCGCCGAGTCGACGGTGATCTTCGGCCCCATCGACCACGTGGGATGGGCGAGCGCTTCCTCCACGCCGACTGATTCGAGCTCGTTGAGCGATCGGTTTCGAAACGGGCCGCCCGAGGCGGTCAGCACGACCGAGTCGACGGTCTCGCGCGGGCGTCCCTCGAGGCACTGGAAGACCGCCGAGTGCTCACTGTCGACCGGAAGCAAAAGACCGCCGCCCCTCCCCCACGCCGCGACGGCGAGATCACCGGCTGCGACGAGGCTTTCCTTGTTCGCGAGCGCGAGCGTCACGCCGTGCTCGAGCGCCCATATCGTCGCGCCGACACCGGCGAAGCCCACGACCGCATTGAGGACGACATCCGGCTCGCACGCGTCGAGGAGACCCCTGAGATCGCCTCCGACCTGGACGTGGTCGACGTCGTGCGCTGCGGCGAGCTCGTCCAGGGGGCTCGAACCGGACGAGAGCGCGCAGACCTCGAGCGCCGGGCTGGCGTCGATGACCTCGAGCGCCTGCCGCCCGATCGACCCGGTCGCTCCGAGGAGCGCTACACGTCTGGCGGCCGTCGCCACGCTCGAAGGCTAACCGCGGTCGTGTTCAGACACGGCTACGCGTACCCGAACGCGAGGATCACGAAGAACGCGGCAGGTCCGGCCCAGAGGAGCGCGTCGAGGCGGTCGAGCATCCCGCCGTGCCCCCCGAGGAGGCGCCCGGAGTCCTTGACCCCGAGATCGCGCTTGACGGCCGACTCGAACAGGTCTCCGGCGACCGCAGCCAGCGCCACCGCCGCCCCGAGCCCGAGCATCTCCGGGATGGTGAGGAACGTCTCGCGATCCTGGTAGAGGATGAGGAACGTCGTCGCCATCGCAGCGAGCACGCCCGCGACGAACCCCTCCCAGGTCTTCCCCGGAGAGATCACGGGCGCGAGCTTGTGTCGCCCCACTGCGCGTCCCACGAAGAAGGCCGCGCTGTCGGCGACGAAGACCGTGAAGAGCACTGCCATGACGGCCCAGAACCCGTCGTGCGGGATCTCGCGGATGAGGAGGAGGAAGCCGATGCCGCCCCCGATCCAGACGACGCCGAGCAGCGTGACCCCAAACGAGGCAGTCGCCGACGGACGCACGTCCGAGAGCCCGAAGACGAGGAACGAGAGGAAGAGCGTGGACATGATCCCGGCGATCAGCCACGGCCGCCCGCCGAGCTCGAGACCCAGGAGCGCGAGCACGAAGCCCAGGTAGCCCGCCAGGAGAAGCGGGCGCAGCTCGCGCGCGAGGGTGTACAGCTCGTGGAGCGCGATCAGGCCTCCGGCGAGCGCGAGGGCGAACAGCCACCACCCTCCCAGGTATACGACACCGATCACGAGCGGGAGCAGTACGACGACGACGAGGACGCGCGAGAGCACCGGGCGCGCTCCTCAGCGGCCGCCGAAGCGTCGGGCGCGCTGCGTGTACGCGTCGAGCGCCTCACGCAGATCGCTCTCGCCGAAGTCGGGCCAGAGCGTGTCGGTGAAGACGAGCTCCGAGTAGGCCGACTGCCAGAGGAGGAAGTTCGAGAGGCGAAGCTCCCCCGACGTCCGGATGACGAGGTCGGGATCCGGGAGCTCGGGGGCGTTGAGGCGCTCGGCGAAGCTCACCTCGGACACGTCTTTCGGGTCGACGCTGTCTCGGACGAGCCGGCGCGCGGCGTCGACCAGCTCGGCACGGCCGCCGTAGTCGAACGCGATCCAGAGGAGCAGCCGCTCGTTCGACGAAGTCTCGGTCTCGAGCGTCGCCATCTTCTCCCTCAGTGCGTCCGGCACGCGGTCGCGCCGGCCGAAGAACCGCGTGCGCACGCCCTGCTTCGCGAGGTCGGGGAGCTCACGGTCGATGGTCTCGTCGAGGAGGTCGATGATCGACTCCACTTCCTCGGCGGGCCGGGACCAGTTCTCGGTCGAGAAGGCGTACACCGCGAGCGACTCGACCTCGAGGTCGATCGCCGCCTCGACCGTCCGTCGAAGCGCCCTAGCGCCCTCCCGGTGCCCTTCGGCGACCGGGAGCCCGCGGCCGGCGGCCCAGCGGCCGTTGCCGTCCATGATGATCGCGACGCTCTTGGCTCGAGGGAATTCGTCGCTCGCCGTGGGGCCGCCGCCCAGCGGTCAGACCTCCATGATCTCCGACTCCTTCGTCTTCAGGAGATCGTCGATCGTCTTCGTGTGCTCGTCGGTCACCTTCTGGACCTGCTGCTCCGCACGACGCTCCTCGTCGTCGCCCACGTCGCCGTTCTGAACGAGCTCGCGGAGGTGGTGGAGGACGTCGCGGCGGACGTTGCGGATGGCGACCTTCCCGTCCTCCGCAACCCGTCGCACGACCTTCACGAGCTCCTTGCGACGCTCCTCGGTGAGTGCGGGGATTGGGAGCCGGATCAGCTTCCCGTCGTTCGAAGGGACGAGGCCGAGGTCGGACTCCTGGATGGCGCGCTCGATCGACTTCATCGAGCTCGGGTCGAACGGCTGGACGGTGAGCAGCCGTGCCTCCGGGGCTCCGATCGTGGCGAGGCTCTTGAGCGGAGTCTGCGTCCCGTAGTAGTCGATGGAGATGCGGTCGAGAAGGGCGGGCGATGCGCGGCCCGTACGGATGGAGTTGAACTCGTGGTGCGTCGCCTCGATCGACTTGTCCATCCGCCGCTTCGCGTCGGCGAGGAAGTCCTCGATCGCTGCCATCCGGCCTCCTTGGCTCGAACCTACGGGGTGGAGATGATCGTGCCCACGCGCTCGCCCGCGGCGACGCGACGGATGTTGCCCTCGGCGAGCTCGAACACGTAGATCGGCAGCCGATTGTCCATGCAGAGCGAAAGCGCGGTGGTGTCCATGACCTCGAGCCTGCGCTCGATCGCCTCGAGGTGGGTCAGCTCCGGCAGGAGGCGGACGTTCGGGTCCGTGCGGGGGTCGCCGTCATAGACGCCCTCGACCGCGTTCTTCGCCATCAGGATCGCGCCCGCCCCTATCTCGAGGGCGCGGAGCGCCGCGGCGGTGTCAGTCGTGAAGAACGGGTTTCCGGTACCCGCAGCGAAGATGACGATGCGGCCCTTCTCGAGATGCCGAATGGCGCGCCGGCGGATGTACGGCTCTGCGACCTCGGACACGGCGATCGCCGACTGCACTCGCGTGTGGGCGCCGAGTCGCTCGAGGGCGTCTTGGAGGGTCAGGGCGTTGAGGAGCGTCGCGAGCATCCCGGCGTAGTCGGCGGTGGCGCGGTCCATCCCCTCCGCGGCAGCCGACATTCCGCGGTAGATGTTCCCCGCGCCGACAACGATCGCGAGCTCGGTCCCTCCCTCTTGGACGGCGACCACCTCACGACTGATTGCCTCGACGGTCGCCTCGTCGATCCCGTACTCGCGGTCTCCGAGCAGCGCCTCGCCCGACAGCTTCAGCAGCAGACGATCGAACGACGACGGCGCCTCGGGGGAGAGGCGTTCGGTCGCCTCGTCGGTCCGGACGCTCACCCCGCGACCGAGATCCTCGCGAACCGGACGATCGACGCGCCCGCCTCGGCGAGCACCTCGCCGACCGTCTTCGAGGCGTCGTGGATCCACGCCTGGTCGACGAGCACACCGCCTGGGATCGCTGCGTAGAAGCGCTTTCCGACCATTCCGTCCACGATCTTCTCACGCGCAGCCTCGGGCTTCGACTGCACCTCGTCCGAGTTCGCGAAGATCGAGCGCTCTGCCTCGACCACGTCGACCGGGACGTCTTCGCGCGTTCTCCACTCGGGAGCCGCGAACGAGACGTGCATCGCAACCTGGCGCGCGAGCTCGGCGGTCCCGCCGGCGAGCTCGACGAGCACGCCGATCTTGTTCGCGGGCGGATGCGCGTATCCGGCGACCGCGTTGCCCTCGGGCGCCTCGAAGCGCGCGGCCCCCGCGATCACGATGTTCTCGCCGAGCTTGCCGATCAGCTCGAGCCGCTCGTTCTCGAAGGCGTCGACCGCACTCTCTCCGTCCGCGTGCACGGCCCGGAGGACACGGATGCCGAAGTCCTGGAACTCGCCGTTCTTCGACACGGGCTCCGTCTCGCAGCCGATGCCGACGATCGACCCGACGCCGTCGTGGACAATGAAGCCGACGAGGCCCTCCGTCGTCGCGCGGTCGGCGCGCTTGCCGGCGGACGCCTTTCCCCGCTCGCGGAGCAAGGTGCGGGCGGCGTCGACGTCGCCGTCCGTCTCCTCGAGCGCCCGCTTGCAGTCCATCATCCCCGCGCCCGTGAGGTCGCGGAGCTCCTTGACGAGCGAGGCGGAGATCGTCGTGCTCATGGGCGCACCTTCCCATGAGCGGGGAGGGGTCTGAGGAGACTACGGCGAGAGGTGCTCACGACTCGTCGCTCCCTTCGGCGACCGCAGCGGCGGCCGTCTCCGGCTCGAGCTCCGCCGGCGACTCGTCGGCGTCTGCCGACTCCTCCGGCTCGGCCGCCGGCTGGGGCTGCGAGAGCTCGGCGGTCGTGACTTTCGACTGCCCGGCGGCGATCCCGTCCGCGACGATGCGAGTCACGAGATTGCAGGCGCGGATCGCGTCGTCGTTCCCGGGGATGACGAAGTCCGCCTCGTCGGGGTCGGCGTTCGTGTCGACGAGCCCGACGACCGGGACGCCGAGGCGCCTCGCCTCGCGGATGCCGAGCTGCTCCTTCTTGAGGTCGATGACGAAGACCGCGTCCGGCTGGCGCTTCATGTCGGCGACGCCGCCGAGGTTGGCTTCCAGCTTCTCGAGCTCGCTCACGAGAGTCATCCGCTCCTTCGAGGGAAGGAGGTCGAGCTGCCCCTCGGTCTTGAGGCGACGGAGATCGTGGAGATAGGCGATGCGTTCGGAGATCGTGCGCCAGTTCGTGAGCAGCCCGCCGAGCCAGCGGTGGTTGACGTACGGCATGCCCACGCGGTTGGCGTGCTCCTGGACCGCCTCCTGCGCCTGCTTCTTCGTGCCGACGAAGAGCATGGTCCCGCCACGCTCGGCGACGTTCCGCGCGAAGCCGTGGGCCTCCTCGAGGAGCTCCGACGTCTTGGTCAGGTCGATGATGTAGATGCCCCCGCGCTCGCCGAAGATGTAGCGGCGCATCTTGGGGTTCCAGCGACGGGTCTGGTGGCCGAAGTGGACGCCGGCCTCCAGCAGCTCCCGCATGGTGACGACTGACACGCGATCAGCCCCTTTCTCGTTGGTTCGACGGTGATTCGCCGGCGAGTCCGAACGGAACCGCGCGCAGGGCGTCGGCACCCCCGTCCGGATGGTTCGCCGGGTCGTGGGACGAAAAGCGACCGACAGTCTAGCCGCAGGTGCCGGACCTGTCGGGCCCGAGGGGTTGCCCGGGCGCGAACGACGGGAACGGCGGTCAGGGCGGGACAGGTCCCGCCCCTACCCCGCCCGGGCGCGCTCGAGCGCCGCGGCGAGGTCGTCCGGGAGCGCCGATTCGACCTCGATCTCGTCTCCCGTGACCGGATGGAGGAAACGCAAACGGTGTGCGTGCAGGAACTGACGCTCGAGCCCGAGATCGCCTGAGACGCCGTACTGCATGTCGCCCGCAACCGGGAGCTCGATCGCCTGCAAATGCACCCGGATCTGGTGCGTCCTTCCGGTCTCGAGGCGGACGTCGAGCAGCGCGTGTTCGGCCGTCTCCTCGAGCGTCTCGAAGTACGTCACCGCGTCGCGCGGCTCGTCTGTGTCGAGCGACCGGCGGGTCGGGTCGCGGCGGTCGCGTCCGATCGGGGCGTCGATCCGTCCCGTCCGGGACCGTGGGTGCCCGCGGACGAGGGCGAGGTAGTGTCGCTCCAGCGCCCGGCCCCTGATCGCGTCCTGGAGCGAGGTGTGTGCTTCTTCCGAACGCGCCACCACCAGCAGGCCGGACGTATCGCGGTCGAGCCGGTGGACGATTCCCGGACGCGCATCGTCCGGCCCGCCCTTCGCGCCGAGTGTCAGCAGTTGGCCCGCGAGCGTCTCGCGGTCTGTGCCTGCGCCGGGATGGACGGTCAGACCGGCGGGCTTGTCGACGACGAGAAGGTGCTCGTCCTCGTACACGACGGAGACGGTTACCGGACGGGGCTCGAGGCTCGCAGGGGCCTCCGGCACGTCGATGTCGACCACGCAACCTGCCTCGAGCCGGTGGCTCTTCGGCCGGATGTCGCCGTCGACCCGGACCGCTCCCTCCGCGAGGAGCCGCTCGGCGAGCGAGCGCGACGCGATTTCGTCCCGCGCGGCGAGCGCGCGGTCGAGGCGGAGGCCCGCCTCGGCGTCAGAGACGGTGAATCGGACTGTCCCCACGCCGCGGACCGTGCAGCCGGTGCGGCCGGTCGGCCACGACCAGCGCGACGAAGAGGATGGCGACGCCGACCACGATGAACGTGTCGGCGAGGTTGAAGGCCGGCCAGGCCGAGAGGTCGAGGAAGTCCGTCACGCGCCCGAGGCGCACGCGGTCGACGAGGTTCGAGACGCTCCCTCCGAGCACGAGCCCGAGCGCGACCGGGAGTATCGGGTGTCGGCGCCCGGAGCGGGCGAAGAACCACAGCATCCACCCCACCGCGATCGCGGTGATCCCGATCACGATCGTCGTCCGGCTCGAGAAGAAGCCGAAGGCGATTCCGGAGTTCTCGACGTGGTGGATCGTGAGCGGCCCGATCAGGCTCACCGTGCTCCCGACGTCGAGCGTCCGGGCGATGAGCTGCTTCGTGAGCTGGTCGGCGAAGACGGCCGCGGCGGCCACGGCCACGAGAGCCGCCCACTGGGCCGGACCGGCGGCCAGGGAGCGCTCGGCCGAGGAGATCGGCTGGAGCGCGTTCGCCGTCGAGCCGACCCGGACGTCCGGAGCGTTGCCCACGACGTCCTGACGGGCGGGCTCGCTCATCGCGCGCCCTCCTCGGCACGCTTGTCGTCCAGGCAGAGCGTGGCGTAGGGAACGGCTTCGAGACGCTCCTCGTCGATCCGACGGCCACATGCGACGCATGTCCCGTACGTGCCGTCCTCGATGCGCTTCAGGGCGGCGTCGATCTCCGCAAGGAGGTGCTCCGCGTTCTCCTCGAGGCCGTCGTCGAGCTCCCGCATGAACGTCTCGGTCGCGCTGTCGGCGAGGTGATCGTCGGTCCCGATCGAGAGATCACCGGTCTCGTCCGAGAGCGACTGCGTGTGGTTCACGGAGTCGATCGCGGCGACGAGGCGCATGCGTTCGGCGGCGAGGGTCGCCCGGTAGCGATCGACGTCCAGCGTCACGTTGTTCCCTCTACCGCGAGGTCGAGCCGCCGGTCCGCCTCCTCCTCGGTCAGCCCTCGGAGCGCGACGACCTTGTCGCGACTCGCGTGACCGGCCACGACCTCGATGCGGTCGCGCGGGATCGAGAGCGTGTCGGCGAGCAGATCGACGACCGCCGCGTTCGCGCGACCCCGCTCCGGCGCCGGTCGCACGCGCAGCTTCCATCCGCGCCGGTACCGGCCGACCAGTGCCGAACGCCCCGCCCCCGGCGCAACGCGGAGATGCAAGCGGATACTCGGGCCTGACACAGCCCAAGGATATCCGTGTGCGAGACGCCTTAACCGGCGATCTGGCGGATGCCGCCGTCCGAGATCTCGTCGACCTTCGTCGGCGCCTGCGCCGAGTCGTCCGCCTGTTCACGTGCTTCCTCGGGCGGATTGTCGAGCGCTTCGAGCGCCGACCGGAGCATCGCGCGGATCCTCCGCGTCTCCTCGTCGATGCGCTGTTTCTCGGCCGTCGACTGGCGTGTGATGCGCCGGCCCTCGGCGTGGGCTTCCTGGACGATCAGGTCCGACTCTCGTCGCGCCTGCTCCTTCATGTCCTGCGCTGCCCGCTCCGCCGAGACGAGCGTCGAGCGAAGAAGCGCCTCGAGCTCGCGGTGTTTCGCGGCCTCGGTTTCGAGCTCCTCGAGCTGGTCGGCGAGGTCGGCGCGCTCACGCCAGACCTCCTCGAAGCTGTCGGCGATCTCGGTGAGGAGCCGGTCGATGCCGGATCGCTTGTAGCCGCGGAGCCACGCTCGGCTGAGCTCTACGTGTCTGATCTCTACTGGTGTAAGCGGCAATGCGACCTCCTTCGAGTCACAGGAGCGCCCCGATCAGCCGATTGACGACTGCTGCCGCAAAGAGCAGCACGAGAATAGCGACGATCGGCGACAGGTCGAACGGCCCGAGCGTCGGCAGCCAGCGACGGAAGAGATCCAGGTACGGGCGGCAGACCTGGTCCAGGAACTCCTGGACGCCGCCCACCGTACGCGAGTACGGCAGCTGAACCCAGGAGAGGATGACCCATCCCAGGATCAGCAGGATGTAGATCGTCACGAAGACGTAC
Source organism: Gaiellaceae bacterium (assembly GCA_035702645.1). Taxonomy (GTDB): domain Bacteria; phylum Actinomycetota; class Thermoleophilia; order Gaiellales; family Gaiellaceae; genus GMQP-bins7. The sequence continues at coordinate 14,725 of DASSQE010000033.1, read as the reverse complement.
ACGAACCTCTGAAGCGAGGTCGCGAAGTCGCCGAGCAGCACGATCGGGGCAGAAGTGCCCATCGGCGCGAAGTTCTCCGCCCGGGGCGCGGTTCCTACGCGGTTGCCACGAACGTTACGCCTGGTTGTAGAAGCCGCCCTGCTCGAGGGCGCGCGAGCGCTCCTCGGCGGAGAGCTCGACATTTCGAGGCGTGAGGAGGAATACCCGGTCGGCGACCCGCTGCATGCTGCCGTCGAGCGCGTACGTGAGCCCGCTCGCGAAATCGATCAGACGCTTCGAGAGGTCGGTGTCGGCGCCCTGGAGGTTGAGGATGACCGGGATCTGGGCCTTGAACCGGTCCGCGATCTGCTTCGCGTCGTTGAAGCTCCGCGGGACGACGAGGTGCACCTTCGCCGGCGGCGCGGACGCGTCGACGCTCCGAAGCCTGGACGACGAGGACGACTGGCGTCGAGGCGGCGGCTCGTCCGTCCAGTCGTCGGCCTCGGGCGCGTTGGGAAGGCGTCGCACGTTGTGGCGATCCCGCCGCCGGTAGCTCTCCTCGAGTTGCTCGTTCGTGACGTACCCGTCTTCGTCCCACTCCTCGTCCTCGGCGATGCCGAAGTAGACGAGCGTGCGGTTCCAGAGATCCGAAAGAGCCATCCAACGCCCGATTCTAGAACTCGCCTCGCCCCGACGCCGAAAAAAGCACCTCGCCGGGACGGACGTACGTCGCTCCCTCCTCGGCGGCGACGCGGTAGTCCTGCGAGCTCCCCATGCTCAGCTCCGTCAAGCCGAGCTCGAGAGCGAGCTCGCGGAGCCGCTGGAAGTACGGCCGTGAGGACTCCGGGTCGGAGGCAAGGGGAGGCATCGTCATCAGCCCGCGGACGATGGGAAACCGCTCGACGAAGGAGCCGATGTCGCCGGGCGCGATGCCGGATTTCGTCTTCTCTCCGGAGAGGTTGACCTCGAGCAGCGCGGGCACGGTCAGTCGCGAGGCGGCCGACTCCGACGAGAGCGAATGGACGAGCTCGCAGATCCGGCTCACGACCTTTGCCTTGTTCGACTGCAGGTGACCGATGAAATGCCAGCGGAACGCGTCGCCGTACTCCGCGTGCTTTCGCTCGAGGTCCTGTGCACGGTTCTCGCCCACGACCTCGATCCCGGCTTCCGCGAGCACTGCCATCTCCGTGACGGAGACGTACTTGGTCGCTGCTACGACAGTTACCCCGCTGCCGACCTGCGTGCGGATCCTGCCGTACCGCTCGGCGATCTCGGCCGCGGACGCGAGTGTCACGATCCCTCCCCGCGGACGAGCTCCCGCGCCGCCGCGAGCTCCGAGTCCCGGCCGTCGAGCTCGCCGTTGAGCTTGCGCCGCTGCAGCTCTGCGAGGAGCTCTCCGACCCGCGGCGACTCCGGAAGCCCGAGCTCGGCCAGCTCCGCTCCTCCGATCTCGAGCTCGACGCAGCGCAGTCGGGTGAAGTAGTCCCTGAGCTCGGACCGGTCCTCGAGCGCGATGGCGAGGAGCGGAGTGTCCGGCGCAAGTGGTTCGGCCAGCGCCACGATGTCGGCCGGAGTGATCGGCGCTGCGCGGAGGCGCACGAGGATCTGCGGTGCGAACGTGACAGCGCCGACGATCAGGTCGACGTCTCGATGCTTGACGTCTAGGGCGTCGAGCCAGTCGAACGTCGCCTCGGCGGTCAGCTCGCGAGCGAGAACGGTGAGGCCGATCCGCCAGGCCGGCACCTCGAGTCCGAGCTCGTCGCGCAGGTCGAGAGCGCGCGTGTAGAGCGCCGCGCCGTCCGCGTCGCCACGGAGCCCGGGGTGCAGCGCTCGATCTACCCCGAGCTCGCCGAGACGCGCGATGCCGCGTGCTGCGCCGGAGTCCTCGAGCAGCGGGAGCAGCTCGTCACGCACGCGGACCGGCGAGACCTCGGCGATCAGGCCTCTGGCGATGCACTCCCACGCAAGCCGCTCGGTGTGCTCCTCCAGGCGGAAGCCGTAGCGCGACTCGTAGCGAACTGCCCTGAGGATGCGCGTCGGATCGTCGACGAACGACAGGTCGTGCAGGACGCGGATCACGCCCTCCTCGAGGTCCTTCCGCCCGCCGAAGGGGTGGACGAGGGCGCCGAAGTCGGCCTTCTTCAGCGAGACGGCCATCGCGTTGATCGTGAAGTCGCGGCGGTGGAGGTCCTCCGCGATCGTCGCAGGCTCGACCGTGGGGAGCGCTCCCGGGGCGTGGTAGCGCTCCGTGCGCGTGGTGACGACGTCGACGCGGCTCCCGTCGCCGTACTGCACGACCGCGGTGCCGAACTTCTCGTGTGGCGTATAGCGCCCGCCGAGGGCATGCGCGAGTGCACGCGCGAACCCGATCGCGTCGCCCTCCACCGCGATGTCGAGGTCGAAGCTCTCGGCACCGAGGAGAACGTCACGCACCGCGCCGCCGACCAGGTAGACGCCGTCGACGGAGCTCTCCAGCTCGGCGATCGCGGCAAAGACCGGCTCCACGTGCGCGACCGCGACCTCCTCGACGAGAAGGCGTGAGATGTCGTTCGCTCGCTCCACGGGCGCATTGTGCCCCGGTCTCTCTCTGGAGCCGAGGCCTGTCTACTCGCTGAGCGGAATCGGTAGCGGACCTCACGCACGACCGTGTCGAGCCACTCCTCTTCCTTCGTGCCTCCGTCGGCAGACCAGCCGCCGAGCTCGTAGAACCGGCGCGTGCGCGGATTGTCCTCCAGGACCCAGAGGATCGCCTCACGGAAGCCTTCGCCGCGCAGCCGCGCGAGTGCCTCTGTCATCAGCGCACGCCCGATGCCGCGTCCCCAGACCTGCGGCAGGAGGTAGATCGCGTACAACTCACCGACGTCCACCGGCTCCGTTCCCTCCGCGAACACAGGCCCGAGGGAGGCGTAACCGACGACGCCCTCTGCACCGTCGATCACGAGCGTGTGCGTCGTCGAGCTCCCGATCACCTCGCGCCACCGCGCCGTCCCGCGTTCCGTGCGCTCTGGTTCGAGGAGCGGTCCAAGCTCTCGCGGGGGAAGATGTGCGCGTACGCGACGCCAGGATCGCGAACGCACGTCGACAATCCCGCGCGCGTCGTGGGGCACGGCATCCCGAACCGTGTGCCCCGTTGCGTCTCTAGATGTGCGCGATCGCCTCGATTTCCACGACCGCGCCGCTCGGGAGCGCCGAGATCCCGATCGTCGAGCGGGCGGGCGGCTCGTGGCCGACATGGCGCGCGTACACCTCGTTCATCCCGGCGAAGTCGGCGAGGTCGAGGAGGAAGACCGTCGTCTTCACGAGCTTGTCGAGACCGCTTCCCGCCTCCTCGAGGATCGCGCCGAGATTCCTCATGATCTGCTCGGTCTGCTCCTCGACGGAAGGGCCGGCGAGTTGCCCCGTCTCGAGGCTCGTCCCGAGCTGACCCGCGACGAAGACGAGGTCGCACACGCGGATCGCCTGGTTGTACGGCGCGCCCTGAAACGGCCCGGGAGCGCGGTCGGTGCGGATGACGATCTTCGTTCCCATGCTCACTCCTCCGTTCGGACGTTCAAACGGGCGTGCACGCATCGGCGAGCGCGACCCCGAGTGCCTTGAAGATCGCGGACAGCACGTGCTGCGAGTCGTGTCCCTCGATCAGGCGGACGTGAATCGTCAGCCCCGCCGCCTCGGCGAGGCCGTTGAGGAAGGACATCGCGAGATCCGTGCGGAGCCCGCCCGCCCGCGTCGACGAGAGATCGGCATTCGAGACGACGAGCGGACTGCCGGACATCTCGACGACGACCATCGCGAGGGCTTCCTCCGCCGGCACGATTCCGACTCCGCGCCCACGCGCCCCCAGAAGCGGAACGAACGCCTCGCCGAGCGCCGCGCCCGCCGCGTCCACTTCCGCCTCGGGCTGGCCCGGTGCGATCTCGAGCCGCACCTCGAAACCTCCCGTGGCGGCCGCCTCGTCGAGCAGATGGTCGAGGACGGCGACGCCCGTGGCGATGCTGCTCGAGCTTCCGTCCCCGAGCTGGACCGTTGCCGAGCCCTCGCGCGTCACAGGTCGACCCGTTCGATCGCCGCCCCGAGCGCGTGCAGCCGCTCGTCGATCCGCTCGTAGCCGCGGTCGATCTGTCCGATGTTCCCGATCGTCGACCTCCCCTCCGCCGACAAGGCCGCGATGACCATCGCCATGCCGGCACGGATGTCGGGGCTCTCGAGCCGCTCGCCGTACAGCGTCGCGGGGCCGGTGACGACGACCCGGTGGGGATCGCAGAGGATGATCCGGGCGCCCATCGACACGAGCTTGTCGACGAAGAACAGGCGGCTCTCGAACATCTTCTCGAAGATCAGGATCGTGCCGTGCGCCTGCGTCGCGACGGTGACCGCGATCGAGGTCAGGTCGGCCGGGAACGCCGGCCAGATTCCGCTCTCGATCTTGGGGATCTGACCGCCGAAGTCGTCTTCGATCCTGAGCTCCTGCCCCGCGGGGACGCGAACCTCCGAGCTCCCGACCTCCATCTCGATCCCGAGCTTGCGGAACGCCGGGACGATCGAGATGAGGTCGTCGGGCTCGACGCCGTCGATCGTCACCTCTCCCCCGGTCGCCGCCGCGAGCCCGACGAAGCTCGCGACCTCGATGTGGTCCGGACCGATCCGGAACTCGCCTCCTCCGAGCGAGTCGACGCCTTCGATGTGGAGCACGTTCGAGCCGATGCCGCGGATATCGGCGCCCAGCAAGACCAGGAAGCGGCAGAGATCCTGGATGTGCGGCTCGCAGGCCGCGTGCCCGAGGATCGTCTCGCCGCGCGCGAGGACCGAGGCCATGATCGCGTTCTCCGTCCCCATCACCGACGCTTCGTCGAGGTACATGCGCGTACCGGCGAGGGCGTCGGCCTTGAGCTCGTAGACGCCGTCCAACGCGACGTGCGCGCCCAGCGACGCGAACGCGTGCACGTGGGTGTCGAGTCGCCGGCGGCCGATCACGTCGCCGCCAGGGCGAGGCACCGCCACTCGTCCGAAGCGCGCCAGCAGCGGGCCGGCGAGGAGGAACGAGGCGCGGATCTCGCGGCTGAGCTCGGGGTCGAGGTCGGTCTTCTCCACCGTGCTCGGGTCGATGCGCACCTCGTTCGGCCCGGTCCAGTCGACGTCCGCGCCGATCTGCGCGAGCAGCTCGACCATCGTCTCCACGTCGCGGATACGCGGCACGTTCGAGAGGCGGACCTCGTCGCCGGCGAGGATGCTCGCGGCGAGGATCGGGAGCGCTCCGTTCTTGTTCCCGGACGCCCTCACGGTGCCCGCGAGCGGGCGTCCGCCCTCGATGACGAACGACTGCATGGCGGGCAATGGTACTGGGGGCACCCGCGGCCCCCCGAGGTCAGCCGGGAAGGTTCTCGACGTCCAGCCTCGGGATCGGGTCGCCGGGCTCGAACCCCAGCACCTGCGCGTAGAACGAGAGCTCCGCCTCGAGCGAGCGGACGATGTTCTCCGCTTTACGAAAGCCGTGCCCCTCGCCCGGGAAGAGGAGGTACGCGTACGGGACACCGCGCTCGCGGAGCGCACGGACGATCACCTCGGCCTGCGACTTCGGCACGACCATGTCGTCCTCGCCCTGCAGCACGAGCATCGGCGTGGAGATCCGATCGACGAAGTTGATCGGGCTCCGCTCGCGGTAGGTCTCCGCAGCCTCGGGATACGGACCGATGAGCGTGTGCTCGTAGCGGCTCTCGAACTTGTGCGTGTCCCCGGAGGCGAACGGCACGAGGTCGGCCAGCCCGAAGTAGGAGGCGCCGGCCGCGAACTCGTCCGTGAAGGTGAGGGCGCAGATCGTCGTGTAGCCGCCCGCGCTCCCACCTGTGATGAGGAGACGGTCCGGATCGGCCGCGCCCTGCTCGACGAGGTGGCGCGCGGCGTTCACGCAGTCCTGGAGGTCGACGACGCCCCACTGCCCGTTGAGGCGCTCGCGATAGGCGCGGCCGTACCCGGTCGAGCCGCCGTAGTTGACGTCCACGACGGCGAAGCCGCGCGTCGTCCAGAACTGCATCTCGAGGGAGAAGAGCGCGGTGGTGTTCGCAGTCGGGCCGCCGTGGGACATGACGATGAGCGGCGGGAGATCGTCCTCCTCGGCCTCGTGCGTCAGGCTGCGGGGCGGGTAGTAGAGCGCATGCGCCGTGAGGCCGTTCTCGGTCGAGAACTCGATCGCCTCGGGAATCGAAAAACAGGCGGTGTCGAGATCGACCCGCGTGCCCTCGCGAACCACGTCGTAGGTCCCCGTCGTCACGTTCGCGCACACGACCTGGTTCGGGATCGTCGCCGAGCCGGCGGCGAATACGATCGTCTCACCCTCGGCGACGAGGCCCGCCGACCGCGCCGAGTCGTGCGGGAGATCGAGATCGTGGAGCTCCTCCGTCTCCGGATCGAGCACCGCGAATGTCGTGCGGCCGTCGCTGTCGTACGCGCAGGCGATCCTTCCGTCCTCGAGGAAGTCGTACGAGCGCATGCCGAACGCCCAGGCCGGGTACCCGAACTCCGCCTCGGCCGGATGGAGGAGCTGCCGCTCCCCGTCGCGTACCCGCTCGAAGTTCCACCAGCCGCTGCGATCGCTCGCGAAGACGAGGTCGCCCGCGGGGCTCCACTCCGGCTGCCAGATCGACTCCTCGCCGTCGCGACCCGCGATGTGCTCGATCTCGCCGAGCCCTCCGTCCGGCGAGAAGTCGGCCGCGAAGAGCTCGCACCCGTCCCACGGCATCCACGGCAGATCCCAGGCGAGGAAGGAGAGCTTCTGTCCGTCGGGCGAGATGCGCGGCGCAGAGTAGAAGTCGCGCCCGCCCGTGACGATCCGCGGCTCGCCCGAGCCGTCGGTCGGGACGGCGACCAGCTCGTTGACCACGTCCGTGGGTCTCGCGCCCTCGTGGCGCTCGCGCACGCCGATCCACAGCGAGCCGTCGGCGGTCACGCAACCGTCGGCGTAGCGGTGACGCTTGTCGCCCACCGCAGGCGTGATCGCGATGGGCGCCTCCCCCGGCTCCTGGCGGTAGAGGCGCTGGTCGTCGAAGTTCGAGAAGTAGACGACGCCGTCGTGGATGCAGTGCGCTCCGCCGCCGTACTCGTGCGCCATCGTCCGCACGTTGAACCCGGCTGGAGTGACGTCCTCGGGCTCGCCGCCCGGCTCGACCTTCACCAGGACGACGCGGCCGGCATCGGTGGGACGCCCCTCGAGCCACCACACGACCCCGTCGGAGATCCAGGGGGTGCTCACGGACGTCGCCGCGCGGGCGCGCAGCTCTGCGCTGATCGGGGACGACCACGTCCCGTAGGGCGCGACGACTCGTTCGCTCGGCTGGGTCTGCAACGGCGGTTGACTATCGTAGTCCGGCGATGCAGCCGACGCGAGGGCAGGCCTGGAACACGCTGACGCGGTACACGAAGAGCGAGGCGCTCCTGAGGCACGCGCTCGCGGTGGAGGCCTCCGTCCGCTGGTACGCGCGGCTCTTCGGTGAGGACGAGGAGCTCTGGGGCTGTACGGCGCTCCTCCACGACTTCGACTACGAGATTCACCCGACGCTCGACCAGCATCCTCAGGACGGCGCGCCGATCCTGCGCGAGGAGGGGTATCCGGAGGAGCTGATCGAAGCTGCGCTCTCTCACGCCGAGCATCTGGAGATGCCGCGCGACACGCAGCTGAAGAAGGTGCTCTTCGCCTGCGACGAGCTCTCGGGCTTCGTTCACGCCTGCGGGCTGGTGCGGCCGACGGGGCTCGACGGGCTCGAGCCCAAGTCGGTGCGAAAGAAGCTGAAGCAGCCGTCGTTCGCCGCGGGCGTGCACCGGGACGAGGTCTACGCGGGCGCCGAGCTCCTCGGTCTCGGGCTCGACGAGCACATCGCGAACGTCGTCGCCGCCATGCAGCCGATCGCGTCCGAGCTCGGGCTCAGGACCGCGGCCGACGCCGCCTGACCGAACAGCCCCTCGTCACCGTTTCGGAGGGAGCGAGCGCGCATAGGCCGATCCGCGCTCGACCCAGCTCTCCAGCTCCGCCTGCGAGCCGACGTCCTCGCTCGTGAGCCGGAGCCAGCCCGCCATCGGCCGGCCGCGCATGACCGCAACCTCGGCCTTCGTCGTCGCGACGAGCTCGTCGGACTCCGCAGGATCGACGCGCACGAGCACCCCGCCTTGCCCGCTCGCCGCGATCGCCATGTTCCCGCCGACGAGGAAGGCGAGCCCGCCGAACATCTTCTTCTCGGTCACCGCCGCCTGACCCTCGAGCAGATCGCGCATCCGGGTTGCGAGGTCCTCGTCGTAGGCCACGCACCGATCGTATCCCTACGCGCCTGACGGGCTGTAGCGCCCGACGAACTCGAGCGTGCGGCGCCACGCGTCCTCGCTGTCCGCCGCGAACTCCTCCTGCTTTCGATCGAAGAAGCTGTGCGGCGCTCCGTCGTAGATCACGACCTCGTGCTCGACGCCGGCTGCGTCGAGCGCTTCGTCGAACTCGTGCACATCGTCGACCGGGATCGCCGCATCGGCGCCTCCCTGGAGCGCGAGAACCGGCGCCGCGAACTCCGCCGCACGCTGCGTCGGCCCAGGGGAGCCGTCCGCTCCTGGTCCGGGCCGCCCGTAGAAACCGACGGCGCCCGCGAGGTCGTGTCGGGCCGCGGTCGCGAGCCAGGAGTGTCGGCCGCCGAAGCAGAAGCCGACGGTGAACACCGAGCTGGCCGAGCCGCCCGCCGGCGAGCGGACGTGGGCAACCGCGGCGGCGACGTCGAGCTGCACCGACTCGGGGGTCGTCTGCTGGACGTGCGGCATGTACTCGAAGTCGTCGTCTCGCTTCTCCGCGCCGGCCGTCCGTCCGAAGTAGTCGAACGCGAGCGCGGTGTAGCCGCGCTCCGCGAAGCGAAGGGTGAGCTCCTCGTAGAAGCGGTACAGGCCGCGGACGTCGGGCAGGATCACTATGGCGACCTCGCTCGGCTCCTCCGGTGTCGCGATGAACGCAGCGAAGTGGTTGCCGTCGCTCGCCTCGAGCACGAGATCGTCGTGCGAGACGGCCGCGCCCGAGATCGGGGGGATCGGCGGCGAGGAGTCGAGGTCGAAGCAGATGCGGCGACCCTAACCCAGCGGTGACCCCTGGAGCGCCGCCAGCAGACGGTCGAGGTCGTCGTCGCTCGTCCACCAGCCGATCGAGGCCCGCACGAGGCCGGTGTCCGGCAGCTCGCGCACGACGACCCGTGCGTCGGCGAGCCGTGCGACGACGTCGGCCGGCTCCTCCCCCTGCGGCCGCCAGGAGACGAGGGTGGCGCGGTCCTCCGGCACGACCACGTCCTCGCCCGCGTCGGCGAGGAGCGCACGGCAGCGCTCGGCCGCCTCGGCGGCGCGTTCGAATCGCCAGCTCGGCCGGACCTCGAGCGCGGCCAGCAGCCCCGCGAGCGCACCCGTGGAGAGCCAGCCCGGCTCGAGCCGACGTGCCCCCGGCCAGGGCGTGAAGCTCCCATCCGGCTCGTTCGCCTGCCGCGAGAAGTAGCTCGGTCGCGCGACCCGCACACGCTCGGGGTCGCTGACGACGAGCCCACCCGTCGGATCCGGCCCGCACAGCCACTTCTGACCCGAGATCGTGAGGAAGTCGAGACCCTCCGCCTCGACCGGAATCGCTCCGACGGACTGCGCGCCGTCGACGAGGATCGGAAGCCCCGTCGTCTCCCGAAGCTCGCGCACCGGCAGCACCTGCCCCGTCGTCCACAGAACCTGAGAGAGCGCGAGGAGCTTCGTGCGCGCCGTCACCGCCGCGACGATCCGCTCGGGATCGGAGGGCACGACGACGACCCGCGCACCCGACGCGTGCAGCGGCCCGATGAGCCCGAAGTGCTCGTCGGTCGTGGTGATCACCTCGTCGTCGCTCGTGAGCCCGAGCCCACCGACGACGATGTTGCAGCCGTCAGTCGTCGAGCACGTGAGCGCGACCTGCTCCGGCCCCGCCGAGACGAGCCCCGCCAGCCGATCGCGAAGCATCTGCCGCAGCTCGAGCATGTGATCGATGAACATGGCGCCGCTTCTCCCCCGCTCCAGATCTCGCTCCTGCTCGGCCTCCAGCGCAGCGACCGTCCTCCGCGCGAGCGGGCCGCACGAGCCCGCGTTCAGGTACGCGGTGTGCTCGAGCACCGGGAACTCGGCGCGGGCTTCCTCGAACGTCACGCGCCGGATTCTGCCGAGAGGCGGTCTAACGTTCCCCGCCATGCGCGTCGTCATCTCGGATCCTCCGGCATACACGCCGCCGTACGATCGCCTGCTCGCTGCCGCGCTCGCGCGGGCCGGCGCGAACGTCGAGCTCGTGACGTCGAGATTCCGCTTCGGCGAGGTCGAACCGCCGGTCGGGTACTCGGCCCGCGAGTGGTTCTATCCGCTGTCGTCGCGGATGCCCTCGTCCCGGTTGCGGCTCGCGGTCAAGGCGCTCGAGCATCCCGTCGGGATGGCGCAGCTCGCCACCCTGCGTGCGGACGTCCTGCACGTGCAGTGGTTCGGCGCGCCCGAGGTGGACCGATGGCTCTTTCGCCCTCGCTCGCCGGTCGTCCACACGGCGCACGACATCCTCCCGCGCCGAACGGCGGCGAAGACCGACGTCTGGCGAACGCTCTTCTCTCGCATCGATCGCGTCGTCGTCCATTCCGATCGCGGGAAGGAAGGGCTCGTCGCCTTCGGCATCGAGGACGACCGCATACGCGTGATCCCGCATCCCGCCTTCCGTGCCGACATCTCGCACGGGGACGACGGCCGCACGGCGCTCGCGCTCGGTCTCATCCGCCCGTACAAGGGCACCGAGGACGCCGTCGAGGCCGTCCTCCGCACGCGTGACGCACGGCTCCTGGTCGCGGGCGATCAGCGCATCGAGCTCGACGGCCTTCGCGAACGGGCGGGCGCCAGGGCCGAATGGCGGCTCGGGTACCTCCCGGGAGCGGAGATCGAGCGCGTGCTCTCGGAGGCGACGGTCGCGCTCTTCCCGTACAGGGCCGAGATCGACGTGTCGGGCGCGCTCCTGCAGGTTCTCGGCGCTGGCATCCCTGCGGTCGTCTACGACATCGGCGGGCTCGGCGAGATCGTCGGCCGCTATGGAGCCGGTGCCGTGGTTCCCGCGGGAGACGTCGCGGCGATGTCGGCGGAGCTCGAGCGGATGCTTGACGAACCGGCCGTTCTCGAAGAAGCTCGCGCGGGTGCGGAGCGAGCGCGGGACGACTTGACGTGGGAGCGCTCGGCGGCAGCCCATCTCGAGCTGTACGAGGAGCTCGTGTGAGACTCGGGCGGCGGCGGTTCGCCGACCTCGTTGAACGACAACTCGACCTCTTCGCAACGGACGAGGCGGCACTCCTCAAGGAGGCAGTCGAAGCGGACGCGGCCTGGTCGGCCGCGGGGCGAGACGAGTCCGAGGAGCGGTACGGCGACTATCAGCTCGTCGTCGACGCAGTCGGCGAGCGGCTCGCCGAGGTACGCGACCACTACGCGTCGGCGCTCGACGAGTCGACGACCGATGAGTATCGGGACACGTTCAACCGGGCGGCGACGAAGCGCTTCGGCCGTTTCGCGTCGGCACTCGTGGAGTAGCGATGTCGACGCCCATCGAGGACTACGGGCTCATCGGCGACCTTCAGACCGCCGCGCTCGTCAGTCGTACCGGGGCGATCGACTGGCTGTGCCTGCCCCGCTTCGACTCCGGTGCGGTGTTCGCCGCGCTGCTCGGAGATGCCGAGAACGGACACTGGACGCTGCAGCCCGCCGGCGAGTTCCGCACGCCGGAGCGTCGCTATAGCGACGACACGCTCGTGCTGGAGACGACGTTCGAGACCTCGAGCGGCTCCGCCACTTTGATCGATTTCATGCCCCCGCGCGAGACGAAGCCCGACGTCGTCCGCATCGTCGAGGGCCTCAGCGGGCGCGTCGAGATGCGAATGGAGCTCATCATCCGCTTCGACTACGGGTCGATCGTCCCGTGGGTCCGCAACCTCGACGGAACCCTCGTCGCGATCGCCGGACCGGAGGCGGTCTCGCTGAAGACACCCGTCCGGCTCGAGGGGCGAGACATGCACACGTATGCGTCGTTCTCGGCGGCGGCCGGGGACCGGGTCCCGTTCGTCCTCACCTGGTTTCCCTCTCACGAGGTCTCTCCCGCGCCCGTCGACGCGGAACAGGCGCTCGAGGACACGACGTCGTACTGGGAGGAGTGGGCGTCGCGCTGCACGCACACCGGCGAGTGGCACGACGCGATCCACCGCTCGGTGCTCACGCTGAAGGCGCTGACCTACGCACCGACGGGCGGCGTGGTCGCGGCACCGACGACCTCGCTGCCGGAAGCGATCGGCGGCGTGCGGAACTGGGACTACCGGTACTGCTGGCTCCGAGACGCGACGCTGACGCTCCTCGCGCTCGTCCGGTCCGGCTACATCGAGGAGGCGCGGGCATGGCGCGACTGGCTGCTGCGCGCGGTCGCCGGGAAGCCGGACGACCTGCAGATCATGTACGGCGTCGCCGGTGAGCGCCGCTTGACGGAGTTCGAGCTTCCCTGGCTCTCGGGCTACGAGGGCTCGCAGCCCGTCAGGATCGGAAACAGTGCCTCCGGGCAGCTCCAGCTCGACGTCCACGGCGAGGTGATCGACGCCTTCACCACGGCCCGGCAGCACGGCCTCGAGGCCTCCGACGCTGCGTGGGCGCTCGCCGGAAGGACGCTCGACTGGCTCGAGTCGAACTGGTCGGAGCCGGACGAGGGCATCTGGGAGGTGCGCGGCCCGAGGCGGCACTTCACGCACTCGAAGGTGATGGCGTGGGTCGCGTTCGACCGCGCGGTGACCACGCTCGAGACCTGGAATCGAGAAGGTCCGATCGACCGCTATCGCAGAGTCCGCGACGAGATCCGCAGATCGGTCCTCGAGAACGCGTTCGACGCCGATCGAAACACGTTCGTCCAGTCGTACGGCTCGGACCGGCTCGACGCGAGCCTGCTCCTCATCCCGCTCGTCGGCTTCCTGCGTGCGCGCGATCCGCGGATGGTCGGGACGGTCGCCGCGATCGAGCGGGAGCTCCTGCGCGACGGGTTCGTCGAGCGCTACCGCGCGGACGTCGAGAACGTCGGTGTCGACGGCCTCCCTCCGGGCGAAGGCGTCTTCCTCCCCTGCTCCTTCTGGCTGGCAGCCGTTCTCGTGCGACAGGGCCGGAAGAAGGACGGGCTCGCCCTGTTCGAGCGGCTCCTCTCGTTACGCAACGACCTCGGCCTCGTCTCCGAGGAGTACGACCCCGAGGGGAAGCGCCTCGTCGGGAACTTCCCGCAGGCGTTCACCCACCTCGCGCTCGTCGAGACCGCCCATTCGATGGCGAAGCTCGCGCCGCGTGAGACTCAGGGAACGACGGAGTAGAGCCGCCACTCGCCGGGCACGCCCTTCAGCTCCACCGTCTCCCGAGGGTCGAACGCGATTCCCGAGCCTGCGACGAGGTCGCGCACGGTGCCGGAGACGAGCACCTCGCCCGCTTCCGCCCTTGCCGCCACGCGCGCACCGATGTTGACCGCGATCCCCGCGACCTTGCCGTCCGCGATCTCGACCTCGCCCGTGTGCAGCCCGGCGCGTACGTCGAGCCCCAGTGGGCGCACCGTCTCGACGATCGACTGAGCACAGCGAATCGCCCGTGCCGGCCCGTCGAAGGTGGCGAAGAACCCGTCCCCGGCGGTGTCCATCTCGCTCCCGTCGAAGCGCGCGAGCTCGCGCCTGATCGCGGCGTTGTGCTGCTCGAGCAGATCGCGCCAACGCCGGTCGCCGAGCTCGGCCGAGCGGGCGGTCGAGCCGACGAGATCGGTGAAGAGAACCGTGGCGAGCATGCGAGCCGGCGTCCTTGCCTCTCGCGTTCCCGTCAGGAACTCCCTGATCTCGGCCAGCGTCGGATCCGGGTCGAACCAGGGCACGTGGTCGCCGCCCGGCAGCTCGACGTACCGCGCGCCCGGGACGTTGCGCGCGAGGAAGCGCCCGTTCTCCACGTGGCAGATCTGGTCGTCGACGGCGTGGACGATCAAGGTCGGGACGTCGATCGTCGGAACGATGTCCCGGACGTCGATGTCGAACGCCATGCGCGCGAACGCCTCCCAGGAGGCAGGGGTCGAGGCGTGGAGAGCCAGCCGCCCCATCCACTCGCGTGCCCACGGCGGGTCGCCGATGCTCGGCACGAGGATCGGCGCGGTGAGACCCTTGCCCCAGTTCTGGGGGATGGTGGCGGCCCACTCCTCGAACTCCTCGTCGGTCGACTCGCCCCATGGCCAGTCGTCGCTGGTGCGCTCGCACACTTCCGCACCCTGGAGGATCAACGCGGCTGCCCGTTCAGGATGGGCAGCCGCGAAGAGGATCGCGAGCGGGCCGCCCTCCGACTCGCCCATCACCGCCGCACGCTCGCTCCCGGCGGCATCCATCACGGCGCGGATGTCGTCCATGCGCTCCTCCAACGTCGTCGCGCCCGGCACCCGGTCGGACATGCCCATCCCGCGCTTGTCGAACGTGATCAGCCTGCTGAACTCGCCGAGGCGCTCGAGGTAGCGGCGGTACTGCGGGAGCTCCCACATGATCTCGAGGTGCGTGTACGCCCCGGACACGTACACGAGGTCGATGGGACCGTCGCCGACGACGCGATAGGCGACGTCGATGTCACCGCTCCGCGCAAACCGCACCCCGGTCATCGCACCAAGCGTTCCCCGCGCGGGGGCGGGCGTCAACCTCGTTCAGCGATGGCCGAAGTGGTGCGCGCGCGG
>DASSQE010000032.1:0-12555 GCA_035702645.1 Gaiellaceae bacterium | reverse complement strand
ATCGTGGGCCGTCGAGCCGGGGTCGATCGCGACCTGGATCGTCCGGGCGCGATCGTGCGCCGAGATCCCCGTCGACACCCCCTCGCGGGCCTCGATCGACACGGTGAAGGCCGTTCCGTGCGGTGTCTCGTTGTGCTCGGTCATCGGCCGCAGGTCGAGCTCGTCGCAGCGCTCGGGCGTGAGGCAGAGGCAGATGAGGCCGCGTCCATGGGTGGCCATGAAGGCGATCGCCTCGGGCGTCACGAACTGCGCGGCGATCGTGAGGTCGCCCTCGTTCTCGCGATCGGCGTCGTCGACGACGACCACGAACTTGCCCGAGCGGACGTCCTCGATCGCCTCGTCGATCGCCGAGAACGGCGACGTCGTCCCGGTCGTCTCGAGATCCACGCTCACGCCCGGATCGTAGCCCCAGCCTCGCCTGCCTCCACCGTGGGCAGGAGCCGCTCCACGTACTTGGCGAGGACGTCGACCTCGAGGTTCACGAGCGACCCAGGCTCGAGACGGGAGAGCGTCGTCAGCTCGAGCGTGTGCGGCACGAGCGCGACCGTGAACGAGTTCTCGCCTAGCTCTGCGATTGTGAGCGACACGCCGTCGAGCGCGATCGAGCCCTTCTCGACGCAGTAGCGGAGGATCTCGGGCTCCGCCTCCACCGTCACGCGGACGTCGTCCTCTGACCGCTCGACCGATCGCACTCGCCCGACGGCGTCGACATGGCCCTGGACGTAGTGTCCGCCGAGCGGCTCGCCCGCTCTGAGAGCAGGCTCGACGTTGACTTCTTCCCGGAAGGGCTTCGCGCGCCGGGTCGTCTCGGCGACGACGTCGAAGGCGAGGTGCCCCTCGTCGCCGTCGACGACCGTCAGGCAGACGCCGTCGATCGACACGGAGTCGCCGATCCCCGCGGCGACGGACGTCCGGACGCGAAGCCGTCCGCCTTCGAAGGACGCGATGCTCCCGACCTCGCGGACGATGCCCGTGAACACGTCCGAACGGTACTCCTCGATGGTCGATCAGGGCTCGTGGACGTACGCGCGCAGGAGGACGTCGTCGCCGACGCCCGCTGCCTCGAGGCGCCGGAGCTCGACCGGGCGCGGGAGCGCCCCGAGCATCCGTGGGCCGTCGCCCGAGAGTCGCGGTGCGACGAGCACCAGCAGCTCGTCGACGAGGTCCTGCTCGAGAAACGCGGTCGCGAGCGTCGGGCCGCCCTCGAGGAGGAGCGACTGGACGCCCTCCGTCGCAAGTGCTTCGAACTCGTCGCGAAGCGACCCCGAGCGGAGCTCGAGCTCCGATCCCTCGGGAAGCGGCCCTCGCCCGAACGCAAGCCGGCGCGGCTGGCCGCGCAGAGTCGGAACGTCGCGCACGTCGAGCCTCGGGTGGTCGGCGCGCACCGTCCCCATGCCGACGGCGACCGCGTCCGACGCGGCGCGGAGCTCGTGGACGTAGCGCCGCGACTCCTCGCCGCTGACCCAGCGCGAGCCGGGGACGGTCACGCGCCCGTCGAGGCTGACGGCCACCTTGTAGGTGACGAACGGGCGGCCTAGCCCGACCCATGTCCTCCACGCCTGGATCTGCCGGCGGCAGCGGAATGCGAGCTCGCCGGCGGCGAGCTCGACCTCGACCCCGGCGGCCCGGAGCTTCTCGAGACCGCCGCCCACGATGCCCGGATTCGGATCGAGCTGACCGGCGACGACCCGCGCCACGCCGGCCTTGACCAACGCGTCGACGCACGGCGGCGTCGTGCCCTGGTGCGCGCAGGGCTCGAGCGTCACGTATGCGGTCGAGGCGCGCGCACGCTCCCCGGCAGCGCCGAGCGCGTTGACCTCCGCGTGCGGCTCGCCCTTCCGCTCGTGCCAGCCCTCCCCCACGACCTCGCCGTCCGCGGACATGAGCACGGCGCCGACAACGGGGTTCGGATGCGTCGTCGCCCGGCCGCGCTCGGCGAGCTCGAGTGCGCGCTCGAGCGCCTCCACATCGGTCTCGTTCACACGCGCAGTCTCGCGACGAAGAAGCCGGCCGTCCCGTGGACATGCGGCAGCGTCTGTAGGAAGTCGGGCCGCGCAGGATGGCGAAACTGCGGCCAGTCGTCGCCGAGGGTCGAATCGACGTCGAGGCCCGACGCGTCCACCACCGCCTCGCACTCGTCCCGGTTGATCGTGCACACGGAGTAGACGACCTCCCCGCCGCGACGCACACGCTCGGCCGCAGCGTGCAGGAGCTCGAGCTGGAGCCCGGGAAGCGGCTGCGCGCGCCAGCGGAGATCGGGTCGCTGATTGAGCACGCCGAGCCCCGAGCACGGCGCGTCCACGAGCGCACGGTCGAATCCGGAGAGCGCGGCGGGGAGCCGGCGCCCGTCGGCGCAGACGACACGAACGTTCGAGGCGCCGAGCCGGCTCGTCGCCTCCTCGAGCTCCCGAGCGCGCGCCTCGTTCACCTCGACCGCGACGACCTCTCCCGCGAGCATCGTCGCCTTCCCGCCAGGAGCGGCGCAGAGGTCGAGCGTGCGCTCACCGTCGCGCGCGCCGACGGCGAGCGCCACGAGCTGCGACGCCCGGCTCTGTGGCCAGATGCGCCCCTCGACGACCGCGCTCTCGTCGATGCGATCGACGTGCCACGCGCCGGGGATCTCCGGATCCGGCCTGCCCTCGATCTCGCCGCGGACGAGCCGGACGACCCACTCCGCGGGCTCGTTCTGCGCGCGCATCAGCCCGCGCGCCGCGGCGGCTCCGAGATCGCGCCACCAGACGTCGGCGATCCAGTCGGGGTACGAGTGCGCGAGCGCAGCCTCGGGCGCTGTCTCGTCGCGAAGCCCGTCGAGGTATCCACGCATCCCGTCCGCCAGCCGGCGGAGGACGGCATTCGTGAAGGCGACCGCACGCTCGAGGCCCGCGGCTCGAACGAGCTCCACCGACTCGTTCACCGCCGCATACCGAGGCACGCCGTCGACGAATCCGAGCTGGTACGCGCCGAGCCGGAGCGCTGCCCGCACGGGCGGATCGAGTCGGGCGACCTTGCGGCGCCCGAGGGTTTCGACGGCGGCATCGAGCGTGCGCTTGCGCTGCACCGCGCCGAATGCGAGCCGCTGGGCGAGTGCCCGGTCGCGCTCGTCGAGCCCCGCGGTCTCCGTGCGAAGCACGCGGTCGGCATAGGCGTCGTCCTCGAAGACCCGGAGCAGCACCCGGTACGCGGCACGCCGCGCCGGGCCTACTCCCGCAGCCCGCGCAGCCATGCCTCGTAACTCATGGAGCGTTTGCCCTCGGGCTGGACCTCGAGCGGCTCGAACCCGTCGTCGCTCCCGACCCGCGCCCGCCAGACAGTCACCCGCCGGCCGTGGAGCACCGCCCGAGCGCCGATGTGCGGAGAGAGCGCGCGCACCCGGTCGACGAGCTCGGGGGCGGGGCGCTCGAGGTCGAGCTCACGGTCGGACGGCTCGATCTTGTTCGCGTACGTCACGCCATCGTCGGGCTGGGGACGGAGCTCGGATGCGGGGTCGTCGAGCACGCGCTCGAGCAGCTCGACCGCGACCTCGGCCGCCGTCGTGTACACGGCTCCAGCGTCGTCCTGCGGTCGGATCGCGAACGCCTGCTGGGCCGCGATCGGGCCGGCGTCGAGCTCCTTCACGAGCTCGATGATCGTCACGCCTGTCTCCGTGTCGCCGGCCATGAGCGCGCGCTCGACGGGAGCGGCACCGCGCCAGCGCGGCAGGAGCGACGGATGGACGTTCAGCCAGCGGCGCTCCGCGAGCACGTCCTCCGGCACGATCACGCCGTACGCGACCGCAACCACCAGAGACGCGTCGAGGTCGAGCTCTGGGGCCAGCCGCTGCGGCTGCAGCACCGGGATGCCGAGGCTGTCTGCCACGTCCTTCGCGGGCGGTGACACGAGCTTCCGGCCGCGGCCGGCCGGCGCGTCGGGCCGGGTCAGAAGCGCGGTGACCGGTCGGCGGGCGGCGAGTCGCTCGAGGACGTCGGCACCGAACGGCGCCGTGGCGGCGACGGCGACCGGCGACGTCACCGCACGCCGAGGACAGGCTGCGGCCGAAGCCGGGCGAGCGCGCCTCGCCGTGACTCTTCGTCGGTGCGGTCGATGATGAGGATGCCGTCGAGATGGTCGAGCTCGTGCTGGACGATCCTCGCGGCGGGCAGCTCGAGCTCGAAACGGACGGGTTCGCCTGAGGCATCCGTCCCCTCGATGGTCACTCGACACGGCCGCTCGACGGGCACGAGGACCTCCCGGAGCGAAAGACAGCCTTCGTCGTCGACCTCGGTCTCGTCCGAGCGCGCCGTGATCACCGGGTTCACGATCACGCGGTCTTCGCCGTCTTCTGCGAAGACGAACAGCCGGCGGAGGACGCCTACCTGCGTCGCCGCGAGCCCGACTCCCTGCGCCTCGTGCATGAGCGCAGTCATCCGCTCGGCGAGACGGCGGAGGTCGGCGTCGTACGTCTCGACGTCCCGCGCCTTCATCCGCAGTACCGGATCGCCGTACTGCCGGATGCGGGCAAGCGCGACCAGCCGTCGCGCTTCCCGCTCGAGCTCCGCGTCGGCCTCCCGGCGCTCGGCGTCGTCCGGTGCGTGCTCGTGCTCACCGTGCTCGTGCTCGCCGTGCTCGTGCTCGCCGTGCTCGTGCCCGGCGTGATCGTGCTCGTGGTCGGTATGGTCGTGATCGTGGTCGTGCTCGGCCATCGCGCGGCGAGTGTAACCACCCGCCGCGCGTTGAAACCCTGGCTCAGCCCCCGAAGCCCGTGGGCTGGCGCCCGATCTCGGTGCCGGACGCGTCGGTCGCGACGACCGCCACCGGCCCGATGCCCTTCGCCAGGTCGGAGCGTCTGAACCGGTACCCGAACGCGCCGTAGCTCCTGCCCTGGATCTTCGAGCCCAGGAGCTTCACAGTCCGGTACGAGCCGTCGCTCATCAGCACGCGAACCATCGCCACCGCGGGGTCGACCAGCCCGATCATGCGAGCATCTCTCACGTCCGCTGTCGCCGGGCCGCCGTCGTAGGCGAGGCTCGCGGAGATCTTCGATCCGCCGAGCAGGTCGCTCGCGTCGTTACAGCCGCCCATCCGACCCCTTGCCTGCGCCGATGGAGCATCCCAGAGGCAGACCTCGCCGGTAGAAGTGACCTGTACGAAGACGCCGCGCTCGGCGAGCCCGTCGGCCGACGGGATATCCGCAACGCGTGTCATCGGCTCCGACTGGATCGCCTTGTCGAGCGCGGCGAGGTCGGGTGGCGGGCTGTCGCCGAGCTGTGATGCCACGATCGCTCCCGCCGAGGCGAGAGCGACGACGGCGACCAGCCCCACGGCGACCCCACGCTTCGTCGTGCGCTTCATGACCATCCTCCTAGTGGACCGTGCAGCTGCCGTAGAAGCCCGACACGTTCGCGACGCAGTGCGCCTTGTAGACACCCGGATACGGCGGGTAGGTCGTCGTCTGGCCGCTGGTGTTCCGAACCGTGTTGTGCCATCCGTACGTCCTGTTGTCGATGAATGTGACGGTCTTGTCGTAGCCCGAGCCGTAGGTCGCGAAGTAGTTCTCGAGCCAGTGGTCGCTGAAGCCCGAGCCGGCTCCCTGGCCCGCGCTCCACCGCCACGGGCCGGCGTAGATGCCAGCGAGCGCCGAGGACGCGAGCGTCAGGAAGATCAGCGCAACCGCACCGAGCGCCCAGAGTCGTCCCATGAGTCTCCTCTCGTGAGTCGGGCTTCAAGAGGTAACTCGCAGCGCCAGTGGCCGCAATTGGCCGAAAAAGACAGTGCCGCCTCGGGAGAACGCGTGCGAAAGGGGCTACAGCGACTGCGGATCGACGTCGACGACCGCGGCCAGCCCGTCCCGGCGCATCGCGGGCGCGGCGGCCGACAGGAGCTTCGCCGCGCGGCTCGCGAACGCGCGCGGATTCGGGGTCTTCGCGAGCAGCTGGCTCCGATACCGGCCGCGGAGTCGGAGCAGCGGCGCCGGGCCGAGGAGCTGGACGCCCGGGAGCTCGAGCGCGGCGCGGAGCTCCGTGAGAGCGCGTCGCGGCTCGTCCGGGCCGGGTCCGGAGACGACGAGTGTCACGAGATTGCAAAAAGGCGGGTAGCCGAGCTCCTCACGCCGCGCGAGCTCCTGCGTCAGGAATCCGCCGACGTCGTGCCGCGCCGCGAAGGAGAACGGCGTCGCATCCGGCTGGAACGTCTGTACGAGCACGACGCCGGGCGCGTCGCGTCCGCTCCTCCCGGCGAGCTGCGTTACGAGCTGGAACGTCCTCTCCTCGGCGCGAAAGTCGGGGAACGCGAGCCCGGTGTCCGCGTCGACGACGGCCGCGACCGCGACTCCGGGGAAGTGGTGGCCCTTCGCGACCATCTGCGTCCCGATGAGCGCGGCCGCCCGCGAACGCGAGAAGCGTTCGAGCGCGTCCCGCAGCGCCCCCGGCGCGCCGGCTGTGTCGGCGTCGAGCCGAATCCGCTCAAGACCGGGCACGCGACGCGCGAGCTCCGCCTCGAGCCGCTGCGTCCCGGCGCCGATTCGCGCGAGCTCGACCGACCCGCAGCTCGGGCAGTGCTGGCGGAGCTCGTCCGAGAACCCGCAGTGATGGCAATGGAGCCGACCGTCCGTGTGCAGCGTGAGGGCGACGTCGCAGCTCCTGCA
Organism: Gaiellaceae bacterium; assembly: GCA_035702645.1. Taxonomy (GTDB): domain Bacteria; phylum Actinomycetota; class Thermoleophilia; order Gaiellales; family Gaiellaceae; genus GMQP-bins7. The sequence continues at coordinate 5,936 of DASSQE010000032.1, read as the reverse complement.
CCGTCGCGAAACGCCGCATGCGCGGCAGTGGATCGCGCCCGACACTCCCCGCCGGTTGAGGAGCAGAATCGCACGGCCGCCACGCTCCTCGACCGCGGCGAGCTGGGCGAGGAGCGGCGCCGAGAGCGGATAGCCCGCCTCGTAGCGGAGGTCGACCAGGCGCACCGACGGGAGCGGGGCGCCGATCCGCGACGGAAGCTCGATCCGCTCGAGACGCGCCCAGCTCTCGGGGCGCGGCGTGGCCGTCCCGTAGACGGCGACCGCGCCCTCGAGGGACGCCCGCTTCGCGGCCACCGTCCGCGCGTCGTAGCGCGGGTCCGACTCCTGCTTGTAAGACGAATCGTGTTCCTCGTCGACCACGACCAGGCCCAGATTGCGGACGGGCGCGAACACAGCGGATCGAGCACCCACCACGACCCGCGCCTCCCCGGTTGCCATGCGCTCCCGCTCGTCGCGGCGCTCGGCATCGCCGAGCGCGGAGTGGAGCACTGCGACGTCGTCGCCGAACCGCTCCCGGAAGCGCCCGAGTGCCTGCGGCGTGAGGGCGATCTCCGGCACGAGGACGATCGCCGACCGGCCGCGCTCGAGCACGGCGGCGCAGGCCTGGAGGTAGACCTCGGTCTTGCCGCTGCCTGTCGGCCCGTGGAGGAGCACGTGGCCGCCACCTGCGTCGAGCGCGGCGACGACCCGCTCGACCGCGGCTCTCTGCGCCGCGGTCAGCTCCTCGGGCTCGCTCTCGCCGGCAAGCGCCTCGCGCGCCGCGGGCATCCGTCTCTCCCCGCGCCGCGCCGGCATGCGCGGCGCGACCAGCGCGAGCGCGCGGGCGGGCGTCGAGCCGTAGTAGTCGGCGAGCCAGAGCGCGAGCTCGACGAGCGGCGCGGGCAGCCGGTCGACGACCGGCCCGGCCTCGGCGACCTCGACGCCCGCGGGTGCGGCGACGCCCGTCTCGACCACGACCCCGCGAAGACGGCGACCGCCGAGCCGGACCGAGACGACTGCGCCGCGCGACGCGTCGTCCGGCACGTCGTAGGTGAACGGGCGCGACAGCGCGCGCGCGGAGACCAGGGGGTAGACATCGGCGAGCGCCACACGCCGAGGTTAGCCTCGGCCGTGGAAGGATCGCCTAGGCGCCGACGGCGATGAGGACGAAATCGGTGCCGAACCCGAGCACGAGGCCGGCGAGGATGCCTGCGAGGACGATCTGCTTGAGGGCGAGCCGGTTGCAGATCGAGATCAGCTCGACGACGACGTACAGGATCGAGCCGGCGGCGAGCGCGAGGAAGAGGACGGAGACGGCGGTGTTCACCCAGGCCTGGCCGACGATCGTGCCGATGAACGTCGGCCCACCGCCGATGAGCCCGAGCAGCGCCAGGAAGCCCCAGCTCGGCCGCTCGTCGTCGCCGGCGAGCGGCGCGACGATGCCGAACCCCTCGGTGGCGTTGTGCAGGCCGAAGCCGATGATGAGCGCGAGCGCGAGGCTGATCTCGCCGGCCGCCGCCGATTGCCCGATCGCGAGGCCTTCGGAGAAGTTGTGCAGGCCGATCCCGGTGGCGATGAAGATCGCGAGCCAGCGGGACGAGGAGATCGCGAGCGCCCTCGATTCGACGGAGAGCTCCGCGACCGACGTGGCCGCCCCGGCGTCGAGCCGCATCGTCCGGCGCTTCCGAAGCCAGCCGTCGTAGAGGCCGAGCGAGAGCAGGCCGACGGCGAAGCCACAACCGAGGAGAGCGGCGAGCCACAGGAACCGCCCGTCGTTGCCCTCGGTCAGAGCCGCCTCCACCGGCTCGACCGCAGCCGACAGGACGTCCCAGAGCAGGAAGAGCAGGATTCCGATCGCCGTCGCGCTCAGGAACGAGACGACGGGCGGCCTGACGCTCCTCATCCGACCCAGCGGGAGGCCGAGGAAGATCGTCGCGCCCGCGACCGCGCCCAGCAGCAGGATCTGGGAGGAGCTCATGTAAGGGCGACCTTACATACCGGGCTGCGCGAGCCGCAACTCGGAACGGCCGCTCTAGACTGACGCGCGATGGCGCGCGCACAGGGGCACTCGGTCGACGACTACCTCGAGACCATCTACTTCCTCGCCTTCCCGATCGGCGAGTACCGGCCGGCGACGGGCTCCACGGCGATCGCCGCCCGCGTCGCGGAGATGCTCGGGGTCTCCCGGGCGTCCGCCGGGGAGATGCTGAAGCGACTCGAGAGCGACGGGCTCGTCGAGCGCGGCGACAACAAGGAAGCGCTGCTCACGCCCGCTGGGACCGAGCGCGCCGAGAAGGTCGTCCGCAAGCACCGCATCATCGAGCGCTTCCTCACCGACTTCATGGGCTACACCGCTGCGGAATCCCACGTCCACGCCGACGAGCTCGGCGACACCTTCACGGACGAGATGATCGAGCGGATCAACGACCGTCTCGGCCGCCCGGACCGCTGCCCGCACGGCTGGCCGGTCGAGCCCGAGACGGAACAGGCCGAGAACGCAGGGCTCGTCGCCCTCGCGGAGCTGGAGCCGGGACGACCGGCCGAGATCGTGCGGCTCGCCGAGCACGACGGCGAGCTCCTCCATTGGTTCTACGACGAGGGCCTCGTCCCCGGCACCGCGGTCGAGGTGCGGGGATTGCCCGCAGGCGCCGAGGAGCTCGAGATCGCCGTCGAGGGCAGCGAGCGGCCGGTTCCCGAGCGCGCCGCGCTCGGCATCTACGTCCGCGCCGCCTGAGGGTCCTTACCGAACGCTCAAAGATCCCTCAAACACCGGTGCGAGCATGCGGGGGTCAGGGGGAGTCCTCGAAAGGAGAGATGAACGATGAAACGGAATCGTGGGTTGGTCGCTGCGCTCGCCGGGAGCGCGGTGCTGCTCGTGGGAGGTGGGACAGCGGCGCTCGCGGACGGCGGTGGCCAGTCGCAGCATCAGGCTCGCTGCGACATGCGGTTGGCGAAGATCGCGCAGAAGCGCGGGGTGACGACCGATCAGCTGGAGGCGCAGATCAAGGCGAGACTGCTCGCGCGGGTCGACGCCCTGCTGAAGGCGGGCAAGATCTCGTCCGACCGGGCCGCCGCGCTCGAGAAGCGCATCTCGGACGCGACCGTGATCTGCCCCGGGGCGCATGCCCGCCATCCGCTCGCACGGCACGCTGTTCGCCGGATGCTGAAGGCGGCGGCGGACTTCCTCGGCCTCGACCGCCCCGCGCTGCGCGCGCAGCTTCCCGGCACGTCGCTGACCGCCCTCGCCGCAGGCCAGGGCAAGAGCCAGGCCGACCTGGAGGCCGCGATGCTCGCGCCGGCGAAGGCGCGGCTCGCGAAGGCGGTCGACGCGAAGCGCCTCACGCAAGCTCGGGCGGACGCGATCCAGGCCCGCCTCACGACGCTCGCCGACAAGCTGGCGACGAAGACCTTCCCGGCCAAGTAGCCCACCCGTCACGGGCTCGGGAACGCGAAGGGCCTGCGCAAGCAGGCCCTTCTCGTTGGAGCACCGATCGTCAGTCCTCGTGTTCTCGTTGGATCGACCCCGCGGGCTGGATCCGATCGTCCGACCCGTCCCCTCCGCGCTCGACGGACCCGCGTACCAGGGCTCTTAGACGATTCTTAGGGAACTCACAGGCGCCTTTCACGAAAGCGCGGTTAGATCCCAGTACGCATTCTCCCTACTCCGACTGCCCTCCGCCGAAGGCCCGCACCCGGGCCTTCGGTCTGTCTCGGGTCAGACCGCGGTCTGGGAGAGGAGCCCAGCCGCTTCGCGGAGAGCATCGGCCTTGTCCGTCCGCTCCCAGGTGAAGTCGCGGTCCTCGCGGCCGAAGTGCCCGTACGCCGCCGTCTTCGCGTAGATGGGGCGCACGAGGTCGAGGTCGCGGATGATCGCCCCGGGCCGAAGGTCGAAGTGCTGCGAGACGAGCTCCTCGACGGTCGCGAGCGGCACGGACTCCGTGCCGAAGCACTCGATGTTCACGCTCATCGGCCGGGCGACACCGATCGCGTACGCGACCTGGATCTGACAGCGGTCGGCGAGCCCGGCCGCAACGACGTTCTTCGCGACGTACCTCGCTGCGTACGAGGCCGAGCGGTCGACCTTCGTCGGATCCTTGCCGGAGAACGCCCCTCCTCCATGCGGGGCCGCCCCGCCGTAGGTGTCGACGACGATCTTCCTGCCCGTGAGCCCCGTGTCGCCCATGGGGCCGCCGACGACGAAGTTGCCCGTCGGATTGACGTAGAAGAAGTCCTTCGCGCCGAGCTTCTCCGGATCGAAGAGCCCGCGGAAGTCGGCGTGCAGGATGGGCTCGACGACGTGCTCGAGAAGATCCGGCTTCATCAGCGACTCGACGTCGAGCCCCTCGCGGTGCTGGGTGGAGATGAGCACACGCTCGATCTCGACAGGGCGCTGGAGACCGTGCTCGTCGACGTCGTAACGAACCGTCACCTGGGTCTTCCCGTCCGGGCGCAGGTACGGGAGGACGTTCGCCTTGCGCACTTCCGACAGCCGCCTCGCGAGCTTGTGCGCGAGGCCGATCGGCATCGGCATCAGCTCGTCCGTCTCGTTCGTGGCGTAGCCGAACATCATCCCTTGATCCCCGGCGCCGACGAGGTCGAGCGGATCCGTCTCGCCCCGCTGCGCCTCGTACGACGAGTCGACTCCGAGAGCGATGTCCGGCGACTGCTCGTCGAGCGCGACGACCACGCCGCACGTCTCGTAGTCGAACCCGTACTTCGCGCGCGTGTAGCCGATCTCGGCGATGCGGTCGCGCACGATCTCGCGCACGTCGACGTAGGTGTCCGTCGTGATCTCGCCCGCCACGATCACGAGCCCGGTGGTGATGAGCGTCTCGCAGGCGACGCGGGCGTTCTTGTCGTTCGTCAGGACCGCGTCGAGGATCGAGTCCGAGATCTGGTCGGCGATCTTGTCCGGGTGACCCTCGGTGACCGACTCCGAGGTGAAGGAGAACGAGCGGGCCGCCATCGACTCGCAGCCTACCGACTCGGCAGGCGAGATCTACTCCGTCGTCGGCTCGCGGCGCATGAGCTGCTCGACCAGTTCGGTGAGCGGGACACCCTCGAGGACGGCGCAGACGCCCTCCGTGATCGGGAGCTCGATCCCGAGCCGATGCGACACGTCGCGGAGGACCGGCGCGGTCGTCAGGCCCTCTACGACCATGCCGATCTCGGCGACAGCCTCCTCCTGCGTCGCACCCTGCGCGATCAGCTCGCCGGCACGCCGGTTCCGTCCGACCGGCGACCAGCACGTGACGATGAGATCGCCCATCCCGGCGAGGCCGGCGAACGTGTCCGGCCTGGCGCCGGCAGCCTCGGCCAGCCGGCGCATCTCCGCGAGGCCGCGGGAGACGAGGGCCGCCTTCGCGTTGTCGCCGAGTCCGAGCCCGTCGGCGCCGCCGGCAGCGAGGGCGATCACGTTCTTCGCGGCCGCGCACAGCTCGACGCCCGCCACGTCGTCCGAGACGTACACACGGAAGATCGTCGAATGGACGGCGAGCTGGACGAGGACTGCGAGCTCGAGCTCGTCTCCCGCGACGACCGCGGCCGCCGGCAGACCGCGGGCGATCTCCTCCGCGATGTTCGGGCCGGAGAGCACCGCGACCGGCCGGTCCCGGACGAGCGTCGACAACCGCTCGCCGGTGGCCGGGTCGAGACCCTTCGTCAGGCTGAGGATCGGTGCCGAGCCGGGAAGCGCAGCGACGACCTCGCCGAAGACGCGGCTCGGCACGGCGACGACGACGAGCTCGGCATCTGCGATGGGCGCCTCCGCGAGCGCGGCCGCCTCGACGCCGCGCAGGTCGGCCTGGCGCGCGTAGCGAGGGTTCCGACCCGTCGAGGCGATGGCCGCGGCCTGCTCGGGATCGCGCGCCGCGAGTGTCACCGAGTGACCGGCGTCGCGGAGCATGCACGAGAACGCCGACCCCCACGAGCCCGCACCGACGACGACCACGTTCACG
>DASSQE010000031.1:0-10780 GCA_035702645.1 Gaiellaceae bacterium | reverse complement strand
GAGAGGCGCACCCGTGCGCGGGCGCAGGCCCTCGCGCTGCTCGCGAGCCACTTTCTCGACGTCGTCCGCGGCCTGGCGACGCTCCGCGCGTACAACCGCGGGGAGGTGCAGGCGGCGACGATCGCCGAGACGAGCGAGGCGTACCGGCGAACGACGATGAGGACGTTGCGCGTGGCGTTCCTGTCCGGAGCGGTCCTGGAGCTCGCCGCGACGCTCGGGATCGCGCTCGTCGCCGTCACCGTCGGCGTCCGTCTCGTCGACGGCGGCCTCGGGCTCCAGCACGGCCTCACCGTGCTCCTGCTCGCGCCGGAGCTCTACCTCCCGCTGAGGACGCTCGGGGCGCAGTACCACGCCGCAGCCGACGGGCTCGCCGTCGTCGAGCGACTGCTCGGCCCGGAGGAGCGGCCGGCCTCCCGCCCGCATATCGCGGGTGTCGTCGCCCCCCACGGCCTCGTCCGGCTCGAGGGCGTCTCCTACGCCTACGCGGCACGCGCGGGGCTCGTCCTCGACGACGTCGACCTCGAGCTCCGCCCGGGTGAGACGGTCGCGCTCGTCGGGCCGAGCGGGAGCGGGAAGAGCACCCTCGCGGCACTGCTCCTCGGTCTCGTCGAGCCGAACGCCGGGCGGGTCACGATCGACGGCCGAGACCTCCGCGATCTCGACCTCGGCGCATGGCGGCAGCGTCTCGCGTGGGTGCCTCAGCGCGCCACGGTCTTCAGCGGGACCGTGACCGACAACATCCGCCTCGGCGATCCAGCGGCGGGCCTCGATCGGGTCCGCGACGCCGCGCGGCTCGCCGGCGCGGACGGCTTCGTCGACGGGCTCCCCCTCGGATACGAGACCGTGGTCGGGGACGGCGGAAGGCCGTTCTCGGCGGGCGAGGGTCAGCGTCTGGCGCTCGCCCGCGCCTTCCTCCGCGACGCCGATCTGGTCGTTCTCGACGAGCCGACCGCGAACCTGGATCCGCTGAACGCGGCGGCGATCGGCGAGGCGGCGACGCGGTTCTCGGACGGTCGGACGGTCCTCGTGATCGCGCACAGCCCCGAGCTCGCCCGGCGGGCGGACCGGATCGTCCGGCTCGAGCGCGGGCGTGTCCTCGGCGACGTCGAGGTGGGGACCGTATGAGCGGAACACTCGCTGCGCTCTGGAGGCTCGCTCCGCCGCCGAAGGGGAGGCTCGCGCTCTCGATCGTCCTCGGTGCCCTCGCGGTGATCTTCGGAATCGGCCTGATGGCGACGGCCGGATACCTCATCGCACGGGCGGCCGAGCGCCCCGAGATCCTCTCGCTCTCGGTCGCGATCGTCATGGTGCGGTTCTTCGGCCTCACCCGGCCGCTCGCGCGCTATCTCGAGCGGCTGGCGTCGCACGATCTCGCGTTCCGCGTGCTCGCCCGCTTCCGTGTCCGCTTCTACGAGCGGATCGAGCCGCTCGCCCCGGCAGGGCTCGACGCGTATCGGCGCGGCGATCTCGTGAGCCGGATGGTCGGCGACGTCGACGCGCTCCAGGGCCTCTACCTCCGCGGGCTTGGCCCCCCGCTCGTCGCGGTGGGCGCAGGAGCGGTCGCCGTCGGCGTGGCAGTCGGCCTGCTCCCTGCCGCAGGAGCGGCGCTCGCGCTCGGCCTGCTCGTCGGCGGTATCGCCGTGCCGCTCGTGTCCGGCCTCGTCGGCCGGTCGGCGGGGCGCGGGCGCGCAGGCGCGCAGGGCCATCTCTCGGCCGAGCTCGTCGAGCTCCTCCGTGGCGCCCCCGAGCTCGTCGTCTATGGACGCGCCGACGACGCGCTCGAACGGGTCCGCGCGGGCGACCGGGTGGTCGCGCGACTCGCACGCAGGGACGCGCTTGCGGCCGGAGTCGGGGACGGGCTCGCCGTCCTCGTCGCCGGCCTGACGACCGCTGCGGTGCTCGCGCTGGCGGTCGCCGCACACGCGGACGGCCGCCTCGACCGCGTGCTCGTGGCGGTGCTCCCGCTGCTCGCGCTCGCGTCGTTCGAGGCGGTCGCGCCGCTCTCGCTCGCAGCCCGCGAGCTGTCGTCCACGCTGGCGGCGGGCCGTAGGGTGCTCGAGCTCGCGGAGCGCGAGCCGACGGTGCGCGACCCGGTGGAGCCGGTGTCGCTCCCGGCTCGGCCGACGCTGGCGCTCGAGCACGTGGATGCGAGCTACACGGACGACGGGACGCCCGTGCTCCACGACGTCGACCTCGTGCTCGAGCCGGGGCGCTCGGTCGCGCTCGTCGGTCCGAGCGGTGCCGGGAAGACGACCGTCGTCAATATCCTGCTCCGCTTCCTCGATCCGACGACCGGCCGTGTGACGCTCGGGGGCCGCGATCTCCGCGAGTACCGGCAGGCGGACGTGCGCCGCGCGGTCGCGGTCGCCGGCCAGGACGCGTACCTCTTCTCGACGACGATTCGCGAGAACGTGCGCATCGGCCGCGCCGGCGCTTCGGACAGCGATGTCGAGGACGCCCTCCGCCGCGCGCGTGTGTGGGACTGGGTCTCGTCGCTCCCCGAGGGAGTCGACACCAGGGTCGGGGAGGAGGGCGCGCAGCTGTCCGGCGGTCAACGTCAGCGCGTCGCGCTCGCTCGCGCCCTGCTCTCCAATGCCCCGGTGCTCGTGCTCGACGAGCCGACCGCGCACCTCGATCCGGAGACGGCCGAGCCGCTCGTCCGCGACATCCTCGCCGCGGCGGACGGCCGCTCGGTCCTGCTCGTCACGCATCGTCCCGAGGGGCTCGACCTCGTCGACGAGGTGCTCGAGCTCCCCGGAGAGTCGCGACCTTAGGCCGGCGCCGGAGCCGCCTCGGGCGCGCCGCTCTCGTCGGTGTGGTCGCGGCGCTCGCGCGCGATGGAGATCGTCACAGCGCCGAGCATCGCGAGCGCCAGGCCGACGATCGCCAGGACGACGTGCCACGCGGGGCGTGCGAGGCGCTCGTCGAACAGGAGCGCTCCCAGGATCACCGAGACGATCGGGTTCGACACGGACACCGTCGCCACCGACGTCGCCAGGTAGCCCGTGCTGAGGGACATCTGCTGGAGGACGAACGCGATGATCCCGGCGGTCGCCATGGCGTAGAACTCCCAGTGGGAGAGCACGTCGCCGACGGACACGTGGAGCATGTCCAGCGTCGGCTTGACGAGGCACGCGGAGGTGCCGAAGAGGACGCCGGAAACGACGCCGAGATACGCCGCCTTGCGCGAGCCGACCGCTCGCCGCCCGAGCACGAAGAGGACGATGGAGAGCGCGGTGATCACGCCGAGGGCGATCGCCCACTCGTCGTTCGGAGCGTTCTCGTTGCCGCCGGCGGGATTGCCGAAGATCGCGAACAGCGCGAGGCCGAGGACGACGACGATCGCGCCGATCACCTCCCGCCGTCCGACCTCCTGACCCGTGATGAAGTACCCGAGCGGGAGGGCGAAGACGACGGTCGTCACGAGCAGCGGCTGGATGATCGCGAGCCGGCCGTGGTCGAGCGCGACCGCCTGCACCGCGTAGCCGACGAGGAGCGCTCCCGTGCCGACGAGCCACCATCGGCTTCCCACGAGCCTCGCGAGCGAGCGAGCGCTGTCCGCGACGACCCCGAGGTCGAGCGCACCCTTCTGCTGGAGGGTTGCCGCGACGGCGAAGAGAAAGGCCGCCACGAGGGCGAGGACTTCGGCCATCGGCGGGACACTCTATTGCGCGGATCGGCCCCCGACTACTTGCATTCCGGGCCGTTCCCTTTCAGAGTCCCGCGCGTGTGCTGCCTCGTCGCGTTGGCCGCGTTCATCGGGCCGAGGTTCGCCCTGCTGATGGTCTGGATCTTCGGGGATCGGGTCGGGGCCGCCTTCTCGTCCTGGGTCTGGCCCCTCCTCGGCCTCGTCTTTCTCCCCTGGACGACCCTGGCCTACGTTTTCGCGTGGCAGCCGGGCGGGATCCACGGATTCTGGGACTACCTGCTCATCGCGCTCGGCGTCGCACTCGACATCGCGACGTACTCGTCGCGGAGCGCCGCCAGGCGCGCGAACGCCTGGCAGTAGATCGACGAGACTGCGTCCCCTCCTATGTACTACGAGGACGCAGTGTCCTCGGCGTGGTACGAGGCGCGCAGCTCGTCCTCGCGCTTGCGCTTCGGGAAGACCAAGAAGACGAGCGCAGTCCCGGCGAGCACGAACACGAGGCCGGCCAGGTACGCCCACTGGTCGCCGTCGAGGAACGAGGTCTTCGCGGCCGAGATGATCGCGTCCGCGTCTTGCGGCGACGTGTGCGCCGCGACGTTCTCGGCGCTCGCGAACGAGAGCTGGAGCTGCGCCTCGGTCGCGCTCGTGACCTGGCTCGATACCGACTGCGCTGCCATCGCAGACGCGTAGTGCGTCGTGAGGACCGCTCCCAGGATCGACGTCATCAGCGCCCCGCCGAGATCGCGTTGGAGGTCTGCCGTGCCCGAGGCCATCCCGACGCGCTGGACCGGAACCGACCCCGTGAGCGAGTTGGAGGCCGGCGTCCCGGCGAGGCCCACGCCGATTCCGATGAAGATGTACGGGATGGCGATCTCCCAGTACGGCGTGTCCTCGTTCCAGAGCAGGAGCATCCCGACGAACGCGAGGACGAGGAAGACGTAGCCTGAGAGCAGCGTGACGCGTGACCCGTAGGTGGCCACGAGCTTGGCCGAGCGCGGAGCGACGAGGACCATCGCCAGCGCCGCCGGCAGGATCGCTGCGCCCGCCTCGACCGTCGAGTAGCCGAGGACGTTCTGCACGTACTGCTGGCTCACGTACGCGGTTCCCATGAGCGTCCCGAAGACGATGATCCCTGCGCAAGCCGCGACCCAGAACGTCGGCCGGGCCGCGACCCGGAGGTCGTAGAGCGGGTTGTCGGCGCGCCGCTCGCGGAAGAGGAAGATCGGAGTCGCCACGAGCGCGATGGCGAGAAGGACGAGCGACGTCGTCTTCATGTCGTTCACGGGCCAGAAGTTGATGCCGAGGATGAGGGCCCCGACCAGCACGACGGAGACGATCCCTCCGAGGTTGTCGACCGGCTCGGTCGTCTCGTGCACGTGGCTGGGGACGAAGAACACCGCCATCGCGAGCGCGAGGATCGCGAGCGGAATGGTGACGAGGAACACGGAGCCCCAGTCGAAGTGCTCGAGGAGGATGCCGCTGACGAGCGGGCCGAGCGCCGCGAAGCCGCCGCCGATCGCCGACCAGAGGGCGATCGACTTCGTCCGTGAGCGGCCCGACCAGAGGGCGGTGATCAGCGCCAGCGTGGTCGGGTAGGCCATGCCCGCGCAGACCCCTCCGGCCACGCGGGCGACGAAGAGCACGATGTCGCTCCACGCGAACCCGGCCAGGAGGGAGACCGGGATCGAGAGCACCATCCCGAGGACGATCAGGAGCTTGCGGCCGTAGCGGTCTCCGAGCGCCCCGAACCAGAGAACCGACGCCGCGAGCCCGAACGAGTACCCGACCGCGATGAGGTTGAGCATCGTCTGCGACGAGTCGAAGTCGTCGCCGATCTCGGGGATCGCGACGTTCGCCACCGAGAGGTTGAGGTTCGCGACCGTCGCGACTGCGATGAGGGACGCCAGGACGAGCCCGGCCCGCTCGGGCCGTGAGTCGGCCTGCTGCGCTGGAGTACTCGTCACGGGCGCATTCGATCAGGTTTCAGCGCGGCATGCCCGAGCGCCGGAGACCGGCCTCCGGCGTCGGCGGCATGCACCTCGTCACGAGCTCGCGGCGTGCGTGGGATACGCCGGGCATGCGGCTCGGTCCGACCTCGACTACTACTTCGCGGAGGGCGTCATCTTGACCAGCGTCCCCTCTGCGCCCTCGAAGAACACGCTTCCCCCGTAGCTCGGCTGAACGGCGCTTCCCTGGGTCATGAACGGCACCTTCGTCGAGCGCGCGAGCTCGCGGCCGGTGGCCGCGTCGCGGAAGACGACCTCGTCGGTCTTGTTCTTGCCGGGGATCTCGGCTCCGGGGATGTCCGTCCCCACCCAGACACGCTGATTCCTCGGACCGATCAGCGTGGCCCATTCGGTGGTCGTCTGGCTCTTCTTCCACACCGTCTCGATCCCGGAGGCGGTGAGCCTGAACGCCGCGACCTTGCGCGCCAGCGTCTCCACGCCGTAGAAGAGGCCGTTCTCGGGATCGGCCTCGAGCGACATGCCGGCCCAGCTCACCGCCTGGTCGCCGTCCGCGGCAGTCGCGAATGCCTTCTTCAGCTCCGGCGAGACCCGGTCGTGCACGTAGGGCTGCAGGGTGAAGACCTTCGAGGCGTCGCCCTGGTTGATCGCGTACACGGTTAGCGCCCCGGCGGCGGGGATCGTGTTGGTCGCTCCGAGGATCCAGTCGTTCATGACGATCAGCGAGCCGCCGGTCGTCTGGCCGGCATTCGGAACCGCGGCGGGTGTCCAGCTCGTGTCCAGCTTGAAGACGCCGTTCTTCACGGAGTACCGCACCGGGTTGGAGACCTTCTCCAGCAGGTACACGTAGTCGACGCCGCGGTAGCGGGTGATGGTGGGCCGGGCGCCCGCGGGCGCGGGCAGCGTGATCTCGTCGATGATCTTCATCGTCTTCGGGTCGACCGAGATCAGGTTCGAGGCCGGGACGTCTCGGGCGTCCGGGCAGTCGAGGAGCGCGGACGGGCCGTCGAGGTCGCAGCCGGCGACGCGGTACAGCGACTTCACGACGATCGTCCCGTCCGGAAGGGCGTTGATGCCGTTGTACGAGGTGTTCGCCGCGTCGTCGGTCAGCGTCGAGGAGTAGGTCGTCGGCTTGTTCGGGTAGTTCGTCTGCATGTAGACCTTCGTCGGCAGCTCCAAGGTCTTCACGACGTTTCCGTTCGCCGGATCGACCTTGAAGATCCGGTACCCGGAGACGACGTAGATGTAGCCGTCGTTCTCGATCGCCATGCCTCCGGGGTAGTCCCATTCGCCCGCCTTCTTCGTGTTCACGAGCTGCGTGTACCAGACCGGCTTCAGGGTCTTCGGGTCGACCTTCGCCACGTACGGGCCGATGGAGTTCTCGACGTTGCCGTAGCTCCCGCCCTGGATGAAGGCGGCGTCGGCGCCGAGGTAGGACATGTTGTAGCCGGACGGGTACGCGCCCTTCCGGGACCTGAGAAGGCTCACCGTGTTCGGACCGGCCAGCGAGCCCCCGAATCTCGCCTTGGAGAAGACGTGGGAGCGAGCCGAGTCGTCGTGCTCGAATCCCTGCAGCGACGGATACCACGGCGGGTTCGTCCCCTTGGGCTGCCCTTGCGCTGCGGAGGCGCTCGTAGTCGTCGTGGTGGTCGAAGTCGTCGTGTTCGCCGCGTTCTCACTGCCGCCGCAGGCGGCCATGACCACGGTCATGGACGAAGCAAGAAGCGCCGCCAGCAGCCGTCCCCGGACCACGGCGGAGTCTCACATGGAGCAAACTGCGGTTGCAAGGTGGGTCGGTTCGTGGGCTCCGCCCTGTCGCGGTCGGTCGGAGCGGCACCGAACGACGGCGTTACGCGGGACGCGGGTGGCGGCCGAAGAGCAGCTCCCGCGGATCGCCGCCGCGGGAGACGTGCTCGCCGAGGCGCCACAGGAATGCGAGCTCCGCCGGATCGATCCCACACTCGGACGAGAGCTGTACAGGCCCGCCCCCGCGCACCGCGAGGGCCACCTCGAGCATGCGCGAGACCAGCCGATCGGCTGCCTCCTGCAGCGTTCGGCCCTCGACGTCTCCGAAGCCTTCGAGCCCGAGCCGGACGCGCCCGCCGGACTCGGAGATCCGGAGCCGGGGCGGCTCCGCCATGGCTCCCTCACACCCGTCGTCGCGGACGGACGAGCCTAGGTCTCCGCAGCGGAGTCCGCCGGCGCGCTCATCTTCTCCTGCGCGTCGGCGAGCGCGGCCTTGAGCGCCTTCACCTTCGTGCCCTCCGCCTCGCCGACGGCCTTCTTGAGCGCCCGGGACACCGCGGCGTCGATCGCCTCCGCCGACTTGCGCGGGTACGCGACGATCACGCCTGCCCCGCCCCACGGGATCGTCTCGGCGGCGTCCTCCTCGATCTTGCTCTTCACACGCGAGCTCGCGACCTTGCCGAGCGCTCCGCCGACCGCGGCGCCGATCGCCGCCGACGCGAGCAGTGGAGGAGCGAAGAGACCGACGACGAGGCCGGCGCCTCCGAGGACCTTCGCGCCGCCCTTGGTCATGTGGTCCGTCTGCTCGACGGTGGTGTTGCCCTCGAGGTCACGCGAGACGCACACGATGCCGTCGAATGCCGCTCCGGAGCCGACCACGGCCTCGTAGTCGGCGAGGGCAGGCTCCTTGGACAGGTAGCCGGCGATCATCACGTCCGTTGCCTTGTCGCTCATCGTCCCTTCCTCTCATTGCCTCGCGATCAGCACCTGCAGGTGGTCCTCGGCATCGATCAGATGCGTGTGGTCGTCGTCTCCGATCGAGAGCTCGACCCACGCGATCTCTCCGTTGAACACCGTCGACTCGATCGGCGTGCCCGGCATCACCGGAGTACCGAGCTCTCGGCCGACCTCGACCCCCTCGGTGGCCGAGAACACCATGGGAACGGTCACGGCCACCTTGCCCTGGCCGACCGACTCGCCGTCGTAGTAGAGCGTGACGTCGCCGCCCTTGGCGAAGCCCTCGCCCGCGTAGGCGAACTCGGCGCGCACCTGGTGCTCGCCCACGGCGAGCGGCTCGTCGGCGTCCGTGACGAAGAGGTTGACGCCGAAGAGGTTGTAGACGAACCGAGCCCTGCCCTGGTGCATGAAGAGACCCCAGCCGCCGAGCGTGCCACCCTGCGCGATCAACGTCCCGTGCGCAGCGTCGTCGCCGACGGTCACCTGCGCCGTCACCTGGAACGACTTGTTCTTCACGTTGAGCACGCTTGCCTCGGAGATCCGCTTCATTCCCGGATAGAAGAGTTGCCGCGTCCCTCTCACGGTGACCGGTCGACCTGCGAGGTCGGGGTTGAAGCGTTCGACGCCCCGGTCGTCGAGCGGAAGGACGAGGTACTTCCTCGCCTCGACGAGCCAGAGCTCCTGGAGCTCCCGGAGCTTGTCGGGCATCTCCTCGACGAGGTTGTTCGCCTGGCTGTAGTCATGGCTCCCGTCGTAGAGCTCCCAGACGTCCTCGTCGAAGGGCACCGTCGGCGTCCCCGCTGCGAGCTTCCACGGCGTCCGGTGCTTCGTGACGGCGCTCCAGCCCTCGTGGTAGATGCCGCGGTTCCCGAACATCTCGAAGTACTGCGTCGAATGACGCTCTTGCGCGTCGGCGTCGTCGAAGGTGTACGTCATGCTCGTCCCCTCGTACGGACTCTGCTCGACGCCGTTGACCCTCGTCGGCTCGGGGATGCCCGCGACGTCGAGGACGGTCGGCGCGATGTCGATCACATGGCAGAACTGAGACCGAAGGCCGCCCCGCTCCTCGATCCGTGCGGGCCAGTGCACGATCGTGCCGTTTCTCGTCCCGCCCCAGTGCGACGCCACCTGCTTCGTCCATTGGAACGGTGTGTCCATCGCCCACGCCCAGCCGACCGCGTAGTGGTTGTTGGCGTCCGGGCCGCCCCACTGGTCGATGCGCGCAGCGAGGTACTCGGGCGTCTCGATGACGTCGCCCATGCCGTTGAGCACGATCGCCTCGTTGAAGGTTCCACGCACGGTTCCCTCTGCGGAGGCCCCGTTGTCGCCGATGATGCAGAAGACCAGCGTGTCCTCGAGGATGCCGAGCTCCTCGATCGCGTCGAGCACGCGGCCGACGTGATGATCCGTGTGCGAGAGGAACGCGGCGTACGTCTCCATCTGCCGTTCGAGCACCGGCTTCAGGCTCTCGTCCATCTCGTCCCAGGCGGGAATCTCGTCGTGGCGCTTCGTGAGCTCCGCGTCCTGCGGGACGACGCCCAGCTCCTTCTGCTTCGCGAACGTGCGCTCGCGCTGCTCGTCCCAGCCGTGGGCGAACTTGCCCTCGTACCGGTCGATCCAGTCCTTGGGGACGTGGTGCGGGGCATGGGTCGCGCCGGGGGCGAAGTAGACGAAGAACGGCTTGTCGGGGGCGAGCGACTTCTGCGTTCTGATCCAGGCGATGGCCTTGTCGGCGAGGTCCTCGGTGAGGTGGTAGCCCTCCTCGGGTGTCTTCTCGACCTCGATCGGCGTGGTGCCCTCGTAGAGGGACGGGTAGTACTGGTGATCCTCGCCGCCGATGAACCCGTAGAAATACTCGAACCCGGAGCCCGTCGGCCACATGTCGAACGGCCCGATCGGGCTGTTCTGGAAGACGGGGACCTCGTGGCACTTCCCGAACTGTGCGGTCGAGTAGCCGTTCAGCCTCAGCGTCTCGGCAAGCGGCGCTTTCGAGTTCGGCCGCAGGGACGAGTACCCGGGCGCCGAGGTCGCGAGCTCCGTCACGGCGGCCATCCCCACCGAGTGGTGATTGCGGCCCGTGAGCATTGCTGCTCGAGTCGGCGCACAGAGGGCGGTCGTGTGGAACCGGTTGTAGCGGAGCCCTTCGTTCGCGAGCTTCTCGAACGTGGGCGTCTCGCAGGGCCCGCCGAAGGCGCTCGAGGCGCCGAAGCCGACGTCGTCGAGCAACACGATGACCACGTTGGGCGCGCCGGTGGGAGGGCGGAGCTCCTCGATCGGTGGGAACTTCGCCTCGGGGTCCTTCGCATCGAACGGAAGGTCTTTCTCGTACGGCTCGTCCGGAATCGGCAGGACCGTGCGGTCGAGCGTGTCTCGTGTGTCGGTCATTGCGTTGCCCCTCCTACGGGCTCGGGTAGCGGGCTCGGTTCCTTGTCCTCGACGAGCAGGCCGAGGTCGCGACCATCGC
>DASSQE010000030.1:0-6335 GCA_035702645.1 Gaiellaceae bacterium | reverse complement strand
CGAGCGCGAGACGGACCGCGCCGTTCGATCCCTCGCCTCGCGGCGACTCGACGATCTCGGCGCCGTACAGGCGCAGGAGCCGAAGCCGTTCGTCGGTGACGTTCGCAGGCACGACGCACTTCAGCGGGTAGCCGCGGAGCTTCGCGACGAGCGCCAGCGAGATCCCCGTGTTCCCGCTCGTGGGCTCGAGGAGGCGGCGACCGGGCTCGAGCTCGCCCGAGCGCTCGGCGGCGTCGATCATCGCCTTCGCGACGCGGTCCTTGATCGAGCCGGTCGGGTTCTGCCCTTCGAGCTTCGCGAACAGGCGGATCGACGGCTTCGGAGAGAGGCGCTCGAGCTCGACGAGCGGCGTCGAGCCGACGAGGTCGAGCAGGCTCGGCGCCAGCCTCGGTGCCATGCGGCCCCGGGTCAGGCGCCGCCGGCCATGGCCGGCAGGAGGATCACGGTCTCGTTCGCGTCGACCGGCGTGTCGAGGCCGCCGAGCGTGCGGATGTCCTCGCCGCCGAGGTAGACGTTCACGAACGAGCCGAGGCCGCCGTTCTGGAAGAGCTGCGGGCGGAGCGCCGGGTGCCGCTCCACAACGTCGTCGATCACCTCGCCGACGGTCCCGCCGTGAGCCTGGAGCTCGCGCGCGCCGCCCACCTCGGCGCGGAGCGTCGGGGGGATGCGGACGACCGTCATGCGTTTGCTCCCTCTCCGTCTCCCCGGGTCGTCGCTGACGGCGCCGGGCCGGAGGGCACAGTGCCGCGCTGCACGGGCCCGGAAGGCACGGTGCCCGCAGCGGCGGCAGGAGGCGGCGAAGCCGGGCTTCGCCCGGCGAGAGCCGGCTCCGGCCGGGAGGCCGGAGAGGCGTTGCAGAATTCGACGTAGTCGATGTACTCGGTGATCGTCGGATGGTCTCCGCAGACCGGGCAGTCGGGGTCGCGGCGGACGGTCACCTCGTCGAGCGTCGTCCCCAGTGCGTCGAACAGGAGCAACCGGCCCGCGAGTGAGTCTCCACGGTCGAGGATGAGCTTCAGCGTCTCGTTCGCCTGGATCGAGCCGACGATCCCCGGGAGCACGCCGAGAACGCCGCCTTCGGCGCAGCTCGGCGCCAGCTCGGGCGGCGGCGGCTGCGGGAAGAGGCAGCGGTAGCAGGGCCCGACACCCGGCGAGAAGACGGTGACCTGTCCTTCGAAGCGGAAGATCGACCCGTGCACGACCGGGATGTCGTGCCAAACCGAGGCGTCGTTCACGAGGTAGCGGGTCGGGAAGTTGTCGGCGCCGTCGAGAATCACGTCCCAGCCCTCGTCGAGGATCCGGTCGACGTTCTCGGACGTCAGCCGCTCCCGGTAGGGAACCACGCGGACGTCCGGGTTCAACGCCTCGATCGTGCGCCTCGCGGACTCGACCTTCGGCTCGCCGAGGCGCTCCGTCGAGTGGACGATCTGGCGTTGGAGGTTCGACTCGTCGACGACATCCGCGTCCACGATCCCGAGCGTCCCGACCCCGGCGGCCGCGAGATAGAGCGACGACGGCGAGCCGAGCCCGCCCGCTCCGATGAGGAGCACCCGCGCGTCGAGGAGGCGCTGCTGGCCGTCCTCGCCGACCTCGGGGATCAGGAGGTGGCGGCTGTAGCGCGCACGCTGCTCGGGCGAGAGCGCCCGCGGGATCGTGATCTCGAACCCGTTGCGCTTCCAATCCGAGAAGCCGGCTGCGAGGTTGACGACGTCGCTGTACCCCATCTCTCCGAGCACCTTCGCCGCGAAAGCGGAGCGGTTCCCGGCCGAGCAGTAGACGACGAGCGGGCGGCTCTTGTCCGGAACGAGCCCCTCGATGCGCTGCTCGAGCCGTCCGCGGCCGGTGTAGATCGCGCCGGGAATGTGCCCCTCGTCCCACTCGTCCGGCTCGCGGACGTCGACGAAGATCGAGCCGTCGGAGGACTCGAGGCGTTCCTGCGCCTCGATCGTCGAGATCTCGTCGATCTCGGTCTTGACCTGTGCGAGCAGCTCCCGGTAGGTCGCCATTACTTTCCGAACAATAGCGACCTCCTCCCGCCTCCCGAAAGGCGAGGCCGCGACGAGGTCCCGGCTATCGTCGCGGACGTGACTGCGCGTCGCAGGGTCGTGCTCGTCGCAGCGCTCGCCGCAGCTGCAGCGGCGGGTATCGCCGCGATCGCGGTCGTCTCGGGAGGCGACGGCTCTCCCGCCGCGACGACGACTGCTGCCAAGCCTCGCCCCGGCCGGCCGCCCCTCTCCTTCGCGCTCGGCTTTCGGACGGATACCGAGGCGCGCGACCTGCGGCGGGGCGAGGCTCTGTACGACGCGGGGAAGCAGGCCGCGGCGGAGGCGCTCTTCCGGCGCCACCACTCGCTCGAGGCGCAGGTGGGGGCTGCGTTCGCAACCTGGCCGAACGGGACGCTCGACCGGCTCGAGCAGCTCGGCGTCCTCTACCCGCAGAGCGCGCTCGTGCAGCTCCACCTCGGGCTCGCGCGGCTGTGGGCGGGGAGGGGCGATCCGGTCGCCGCCTGGCGCGCGGTGATCGACGACGAGCCGGACACGCCGTATGCGATCCTCGCCGGGAACGTGCTCCACCCGCGGCTGCCGCGGGGCATCCCGGTCTTCACGCCGTCATTCGCTGCCCCCACACAGGTGCAGCTCCTTCCGGCCGGACGCCAGCTCGAGGCGCTCCGTGTCCGGGCGAAGGCGGGAGACGCTCGCGATCTCATCCTCTACGGCGTCGGCCTGCAGCGGGTCGGGCGGCCGGTCTCCGCGGAGCACGCGTTCCAGCAGGCGGCCCGGGCTGCCCCGCGCGACGCCGAGGCGCAGGTGGCGGCGGCCGTCGGGAGCTTCGACAAGGACGAGCCCGCGATCGCGTTCGGGCGCCTCGGGCCGCTGACGCGAACCTTCCCGAACGAGCCGACCGTCCGTTTCCACCTCGGCGTGCTCCTGCTCTGGACCGGTCGGATCGATGCAGCGGTAAGGCAGTTCAGGATCGCCTCGCAGACACAGCCAGGATCCCCGCTCGCGCGTGAGGCGGCGCGCTACCTCGAGACGATCCAGCGCGCGCGCTCGGGTTAGGTGCCGTAGTAGACGAGCATGATCACCGTCAGGACGACGAGGAAGACGACCGCGAGCACGGCCGTCACGCCGACCGCGATGATGAGCGGAGTCGCCGCGCTGTCGCCCTCCTCCGCGACGTGCTCGAGCCGCTTGATCTCCTCGACCGGATGGGTGACCAGCCGAACGATCTCCTCGCGCGCCTCCTCGAGGACGAGCTCGCCGCCGGTCTCGTGCGGCTCGACACCCACGTCCGTAGGCGCCTCCGGGTTGGAGCCCGGGCCGTTGGGGCCCGTCTCGGCCATGTCTCCATTGTGCTCCTCCACCGCCGCACGCCGTCCCGGGCCCGTCTTTTGACGACGGCCGCCGCTGTGACTACGGTGTGACGGCCGAGTGACGAAGGGGGGCGATTGGCCGTAGGCGAAACGGAGACCCGTCGAGCGCCGATCGAGGACGTTCTCGCGACCGACGAGGCTCAGCGGCTGCTCGAGACCGGGCTCCAGGCGGGCAAGCTCGACGCCGACGAGGTCGCGCTCGCGCTCGACGAGCTCGCGCTCGAGCCCGCACAGCTCGACGAGTTCTACGCCGCACTCGACGAGGCGCAGATCGAGGTCGTCCACGCGGCCGAGCCGGATGCCGAGGCGGAGTCCGAGCCGGCGGCCGAGATCACGACCGACGCGCTCCAGCTCTTCCTCAAGGACATCGGGCGAGTGCCGCTCCTCACCGCGGCGCAGGAGGTCGAGCTCGCGAAGAAGATCGAGCGCGGCGACCACTGCGCGAAGCAGGCGATGGTCGAGGCGAACCTCCGGCTCGTCGTCTCGATCGCCAAGCGCTATCGCAACCAGGGGCTCCCGTTCCTCGACCTGATCCAGGAGGGCACGATCGGGCTCGTCCGAGCGGCGGAGAAGTTCGACTACCGCAAGGGGTTCAAGTTCTCGACGTACGCGACGTGGTGGATCAGGCAGGCCGTCGCGCGGGCGATCGCCGACAAGGGCCGGACGATCCGCATGCCGGTCCACGTGGTCGAGAAGCTCAACCGCATCCTCCGCTCCGAGCGCAAGCTCCGCGCCGAGCGCGGCCGCGAGCCGACGACCGAGGAGATCGCCCGCGACCTCGACATGTCACCGGACGAGGTCGAGCACATCCGCCGGAGCTCGCAGGCGCCGGTCTCGCTCGAGAAGCCGGTCGGCGACGACGACGAGTCCGAGTTCGGGCACTTCCTCGCCGACGAGACGACGCCGCTCCCCGACGAGCTCGCCGAGACGGCGCTCCAACGCGAGGCGCTGCGGACGATCCTCGGCGCGCTCTCCGAGCGCGAGCGGCGCGTGCTCGAGCTGCGCTACGGGCTCGACGGGCAGCAGCCGCGCACGCTGGACGAGGTCGGGCGCGCGTTCAACGTCACGCGCGAGCGCATCCGTCAGATCGAGCACCAGGGCCTGAAGAAGCTGCGCGCACTGGCCGACGCACAGCGTGTTCGGGACGTCGCGTAGTCCGCGCGGCTGCGCACGGCGCACGTCCCTCCGCGCACGGATCCGCGACTGGTGGGATCTGCGGCTCCATCGGTACGAGCGGCTGTTCGCGGGGCTCGATCCGCTCGGGCCGGACGAGCCGCTGACGGGCGCCGGGGTGCGCGAGCCGCGTCGCCCGCTCCGGCCGACGCTCTCGGCGGGCGCAGAGCTCGACCTCCCCGACGATTGAACTCGGCGCGCCCGCGTCGATGCTCTACCGCCCGGAGGATTTCCACCCACTGACGGAGACGCCGTGGCGCGAGGAGCGCGTCCGCGCCGGGATCCGCGCGATCGTTGCGGACACCGACTCTGCCCTGCGGGGCTCGAAGCTCCTCTGGCGCGCGAACCCGTGGGACCGCTGGAAGGGGACGAGCCCGCTGAAGGACATCTACGTCGGAGCCGCGGGCGTCCTCTGGGCGCTCGACGCCCTGCGCCGGCGCGGGCATGCCGAGACGCGGCTCGACCTCGCCGACCTCGCCCTGAGCACGCTCCACCGGCAGCGCACGCGTCCTGATCTCGCCCGGGTGAAGGGGCTCCCCGAGCCGGCTGAGGCAGCCCTCCTCTCCGGCGAGGCTGGGATCCTGCTCACGGCGTACCGCGTCTCGCCGAGCCGAGCGCTCGCCGACGATCTGTACGACCTCGTGCGCGCAAACGTCGCGAACGAGGCCGACGAGGTCATGTGGGGATCGCCGGGATCGCTGCTTGCGGCGGAGCGCATGCTCGAGTGGACGGGGGACGAGCGCTGGCGCGATGCCTGGAACGAGGGCGCTGATGCGCTCTTCGCTCGGCGCGAGGCAGACGGCTTGTGGACCCAGCGGCTGTACGGGATGACCGAACGGTTCCTCGGCCCCGTCCACGGGCTCGTCGGCAACGTCTTCGCGCTCGAGCGGCTGCTCGACGAGGACCGGAGGAGCGGGCTCTTCCGTGAGACCGCGGCGATCCTCGAGCGGACGGCCGTCGTCGAGGACGGCCTCGCGAACTGGCCGCCGGTCGAGAGGGAGCGGCTCGAGAGCACGGGGGGCGAGATCCGCGTGCAGTGGTGTCACGGTTCACCCGGGATGGTGTGGGCGGCGTCCTCGTATCTCGACAAGGACCTCGTCGTCGCTGGTGCGGAGCTCACCTGGCGCGCGGGTGCTCACCGGAACGAGAAGGGTGCGTCGATCTGCCACGGGACGGCGGGGAACGGGTACGCGCTCCTCGCTGCCTTTGAGCGGACGGGCGACGAGCGCTGGCTCGAGCGTGCGCGGCGCTTCGCGGTCCACGCGCTCGAGCAGGCGAGACGCATCCGCGAGGAGAGCGGCACCGGCCGCTACTCGCTCTTCACCGGGGATCTCGGCGTCGCCCTCTTCGCCGCCGACTGCCTCGAGGCGCGTACTGCGTTCCCGATCTATGCCGCCTGACTAGACTCGCGGCCGTGACGCCGCCCGCTGACGTGCTGCGCGAGAGATTCGCCGAGCTCATCGCCATCCCGTCCGTCAGCGCCGACGCCGGACACGCAGCGGACATCGTCAGCGCGGCCGAGTGGGTCGCGGACCACATCCGGTCGAGCGGCGGGAGCGCCGAGCTCGTGCCCTGGGGCCCTCGCCCGCTCGTCGTCGGTGAGGTCGAGGCGTCGGAGCGGGCCGAGTCCGCACCCACGATCCTCTGCTACGCGCACTTCGACGTCCAGCCGCCGGACCCGCTCGAGCTGTGGGAGTCGGGCCCGTTCGACCTCACGCAGCGCGACGGGCGCCTGTATGCGCGGGGCACCGCGGACGACAAGGGGAACATGTTCGTGCTGGTCGAGGCT
>DASSQE010000029.1:0-18599 GCA_035702645.1 Gaiellaceae bacterium | reverse complement strand
CGCCAGGAGCTCTTCAACCTGCGCTTCCAGACGGCGACGGGCGTGCTCGAGAACAGCGCGCGGCTCCGCCATGCCAAGCACGAGATCGCGCGAATCCTGACCGTCAAGAACGAACGCGCCCGATTGGGGACGAGGTAGATGGCCGACGAAGAGAACGTGGAGCAGGAGGCCTCGACCGAGGTCGAGGCTCCGAAGGAGGAGGCGACCGACGTGCAGGCTGCCGATGCCGAGGCAGCGGAGGAGCCTGCCGCCGAGGCGGAGACGCCGGAGCCCGAGGCTGCGACGGAGCCCGGGGCGGAAGCCGAAGTCGAGACAGCCGAGCCCACCGCCGAGGAGGTGGCAACGCCGGAGGCCGCCACCGACGAGCCGGCCGCCGAGGCACCGGCCGAGGAGCAGACCGCGGACACGGCCGCCGTCACCGATGAGGCTGAAGCTCCCGCTGCGTCCGAGCCGAAGCGGAAGAAGAAGCGGCTGCCGCGCTCGCTGCGCCCGCCCCGCTCGAAGCCGAAGCGCGAGAAGCCGACCGAGCGGAAGCCGATCGTTCGCCTCGAGAAGCCCGAGCACGTGCGCGGACGTCGCCAGGAGCGCCAGGGAACGGTCGTCTCCTCGGCCTCCGACAAGACGATCGTCGTCCGGGTCGACTTGGTGAAGATCCACCCGCGCTACAAGAAGGTCATCCGCCGGAGCGCGAAGTTCCACGCTCACGACGAGACGAACGAGGCGAAGGTCGGCGATCTCGTCAAGATCGTGGAGACCCGCCCGCTCTCGCGAATGAAGCGCTGGCGGCTGCAGGAGATCGTGAGGGCCGCGAAGTGACCCGAGGCTGCGTGTGATCCAGCAGGAGTCACGGCTCCGGGTCGCGGACAACACAGGAGCGCGCGAGCTCCTGTGCATTCGCGTGCTCGGCGGATCGCACCGGCGCTACGCGCGGGTCGGCGACATCATCGTTGCTACGGTGAAGACCGCCACGCCGCAGGGCGCGGTGAAGAAGGGCGAGGTCGTGCGGGCGGTCGTGGTGCGCACGAAGAAGCCGTTCAGCAGGGACGACGGCACGCTCATCGGCTTCGACGAGAACGCCGCCGTCCTCATCGATCAGCAGTCGAACCCGCGCGGGACGCGCATCTTCGGCCCCGTCGCGCGTGAGCTCCGCGAGAAGAACTTCATGAAGATCGTCAGCCTGGCTCCAGAGGTGTTGTGAGACATGTCTCAGAAGATGAAGGTGAAGAAGGGCGACACGGTGCAGATTCTCACCGGCAAGGACCGCGGGAAGCGGGGCCGGGTGATCGAGGCACGCCCGTCCGAGCGGCGCGTCATCGTCGAGAACCTCAACGTCGCGAAGCGGCACACCCGGCCGAAGCCGATCCGCGACTCCTCGCGGATGGGCGGCGCACAGGTCGTCCCCGGAGGGATCCTGGACAAGCCGGCGCCCGTGTCCGTGTCGAACGTCATGGTCGTGTGCCCCGTGTGCGGGAACCCGACGCGCGTGGGGATCCTCGAGAAGGACGTCAAGGGCGAGATCGTCCGCGTCCGCGTGTGCAAACGCGAGGGCTGCGGGCAGGAGATCGACCGATGAGCACCGCTCGCCTTCGGCTCGCTTTCACGGGGGAAACCATGTTTCCCCCGCGTGCCCCCTTCTTCCTGAGATCGTGGGGAACCTCCCGGTTCCCCACACCCCTCCACGCTCATCGAGGGGAGGCCCGTCGATGAGCACTGCGACAGCCCCGACCCCCGACACATACGTCCCGCGCCTGAAGGAGCGGTACGACCGCGAGGTCCGCCCGCGCCTGAAGGATGAGCTCGGCGTCTCTTCGACGATGCAGGTCCCGCGGGTCACGAAGGTCACGCTGAACATGGGCGTCGGAGAAGCGAAGACGGATGCGAAGGCGCTCGACGCCGCGATCGAGGAGCTGACCGTCATCTCGGGCCAGCACGCGCAGGTCCGGCGTGCGACGAAGTCGATCGCGAGCTTCAAGCTCCGCGAGGGCATGCCCGTCGGGGCGCGCGTGACGCTCCGTGGCGCCCGGATGTACGAGTTCCTCGATCGGCTCGCGTCGATTGCGCTCCCCCGGATCCGCGACTTCCGCGGGCTCGACCCGGGCTCCTTCGACGGGCGGGGGAACTACTCCATCGGCATCCGGGAGCAGATCATCTTCCCGGAGGTCGACTACGACAAGGTGCCGGCCATCCGTGGCCTCGACATCGCGATCACGACCTCCGCGCAGTCGGACGAGGCGGGCCATGCGCTTCTCGCCGCGCTCGGGCTGCCGTTCGCCGAATCGAGAAGGGACTCGTAACGCATGGCCAAGAAGTCGCTCGTCGTCAAGCAGCAGCGAGAGCCGAAGCACAAAGTGCGCGGCTACACACGCTGCAACCGCTGCGGCCGTCCGCGTGCCGTCTACCGCAAGTTCGGCGTGTGCCGAATCTGCCTGCGGGAGCTCGCCCACCAGGGCGCCGTCCCGGGAATGACGAAGTCGAGCTGGTAGGAGGACGAAGGTGCTCACCGACCCGATCGCCGACATGCTCACCCGCGTCCGGAACGCGAACCGTGCGCTCCACGACTCGGCCTCGATGCCCACGTCGCGCATGAAGGAAGAGATCGCGCGGATCCTCAAGGACGAGGGCTACATCAAGGACTTCCAGGTCGTGCAGCTCTCGGACGAGAAGGGCAAGCCGCTGCCGCACCGCACACTCGTCATCGAGCTCAAGTTCGGCAAGGACCGGCGGCGTGTCATCACCGACCTGAAGCGAGTGTCCAAGCCCGGCCGCCGCGTGTACGCGGGCAAGGATCGTCTCCCGCGCGTGCTCGGAGGGCTCGGCACCGCGATCATGTCCACCTCGAGCGGCGTCATCACGAACCGCCAGGCCGCCGAACGCGGCGTCGGCGGCGAGGTCGTCGCCTTCGTCTGGTAGCGATGTCGCGAATCGGCAGAAAGCCCATCGAGGTCCCGGCCGGAGTCACGGTCGCGATCTCACACGGTCGCGTGCAGGTGAACGGGCCGCTCGGGGAGCTGAGCCAGACCGTCCCCACACGCATGCAGATCGAGAAGGGCGAGAACGAGATCGTCGTCACACGACCTACGGAGCGCGGCGAGGATCGGGCGCTGCACGGTCTCACGCGAACCCTGATCGCGAACATGGTCGAGGGCGTTACGCAGGGTTTCGAGAAGCACCTCGAGATCCAGGGCGTCGGCTACCGCGCGCAGCTCAAGGGGTCCGATCTCGAGCTCGCGGTCGGGTTTTCCCACTCTGTCGTGATCAAGCCCCGCGACGGGATTGCCTTCGACGTCCCTGCTCCGACGCAGGTCGTCGTCAAGGGCATCGACAAGCAGATGGTGGGGCAGACTGCCGCCGAGATCCGAAAGGTGCGCCCGCCCGAACCGTACAAGGGCAAGGGAATCCGGTACCGCGACGAGCAGGTCCGCAGGAAGGTCGGGAAGCGCGCATGAGCTCCACCAAGGTCGAAGCGCGCAAGCGCCGTCATCGCCGTGTGCGCGGGAAGATCACGGGCACCGCGGACCGTCCACGCCTCGTCGTGCACCGCTCGAACCGCGGGATCTCCGCGCAGCTCGTCGACGACGAGAGCGGCCGCACGCTCGCGGGCGCTTCCTGGTCCGCCGTCGGCGCGACGGGGAACAAGACCGAGCAGGCGCGGGGGGTCGGGAAGGCGGTCGCCGCGGCCGCGAAGAAGGCCGGCATCGAGACCTGCGTGTTCGATCGTGCGGGCTACCTTTACCACGGACGCGTGAAGGCGCTCGCCGAGGGCGCGCGCGAGGGAGGACTTCAGTTTTGAGCACGACCGACGTGATGGAGACCCGTGAGCTCAAGGAACGGGTGATCGAGATCAACCGCGTCGCCAAGGTGGTCAAGGGCGGCCGGCGCTTCTCGTTCACGGCGCTCGTCGTCATCGGCGACGAGGTCGACCGTGTCGGCCTCGGCTACGGCAAGGCGCGAGAGGTCCCGCTCGCGATCTCGAAGGCGGTCGAGGACGCGAAGAAAAACCTCTTCCGCGTGCCGAAGCACGGGCAGACGATCACGCACGAGATCATCGGGCGCTTCGACGCGGCACGCGTCGTCCTGCGCCCGGCCAGTGAGGGAACGGGGGTCATCGCGGGCGGCGGCGTCCGCGCGGTGCTGGAGCTCGCGGGCATCCGCGATGTCCTCGCGAAGAGCCTCGGCACGACGACCCCGATCAACATGACACGCGCGACCGTCGAGGGCCTGCGTCGGCTCGAGCGTCCCGAGGACGTGGCGGAGCGTCGCGGCAAGACGATCGCCGAGGTGCTTCCGCTGCCGAAGGCCGCTCCGGCGACCGAGGAGGAGACGCCCGCCACCGAGGAGGCTGACACGCCGATGGCCGCCGCTGCGGAGGAGGCTGAAGCGTGAGCTCGAGTCTCAAGATCACACAGGTGCGGAGCGGGATCAGCCAGTCCGATCGCCACCTCGGCACGCTGCGCGCGCTCGGGCTCGGGAAAATCGGCAGGACCGCCGAGCACGCGGACTCGCCACAACTTCGCGGGATGCTGCGTCAGGTCAAGCACCTCGTCCGGATCGACGGCGAGGAGGCGTAGATGGCCGACGAGCTGAACCTCTCGAACCTCTCTCCCGCCCAGCCCCGCAAGGATCGCAAGCGGGTCGGACGCGGGCTCGGCTCCGGAAAGGGGCGCTACTCGGGCCGCGGCCTCAAGGGCCAGAAGTCCCGCGCGGGCTCGCACAAGATGCCCGCCGGCTTCGAGGGCGGCCAGATGCCAATCGACATGCGGCTCGGCAAGCTGCGCGGGAACACGTCCGCGGACGCGATGCCGGTCGGCCCGTTCCGGACGTACACGCAGCCCGTCAACGTCGCCTCGCTCGAGGCGCGTTTTGACGCGGGCGCGGACGTCACGCCGGAGTCGCTGAAAGCGAGCGGTCTCATCCGGAAGCTCTCGATCGACGTCAAGGTGCTCGGCGAGGGTGAGCTGACGAAGAGGCTCTCGGTCTCCGCGCACGGCTTCTCCAAGTCGGCGGTCGAGAAGATCGAGGCCGCCGGCGGGACCGTGACGTGGCTCCGCGGCGAGCCCGTCAAGAAGAAGCGAAAGCGGCACAAGGCCGCTGCGCCCGTCGCCGACGAGCCCGAGACCGAGACAGAGGCCGCCGCCGAGGAGCCTCCCGCGGACGAGCCCGTCTCGGACGAGGAAGGAGCCGAGTAGGCGGTGTTCTCCTGGCTCGCGAACGCCTGGCGGGTCCCGGAGCTCCGCAATCGCGTGCTCTTCACCGCCATGATCCTCGCCTTCTATCGGCTGGGGTCGTGGATCCCGGCGCCGGGCGTCGATTCGGCGACGATCTCGAACTACTTCTCCGGGCGCGGCGGCACTGTGCTCGGACTGCTCAACCTGTTCTCCGGCGGCGCGCTCTCGAAGTTCTCGCTCTTCGCGCTCGGGATCATGCCCTATGTCACTGCGTCGATCATCCTCCAGCTCCTGACCGTCGTGATCCCCCGGCTCTCGGAGCTGCAGAAGGAGGGCGAGGCGGGGTACGCCAAGATCACGCAGTACACGCGCTACCTCACCGTCGTGCTCGCGGCCGCCCAGGCGACGGGCTACGCGTACCTCTTCCGCAGTCAGGGAGCGCTGCAGGCCGGAACGGGACGTCTCGTCCTGATCGTCGTCTCCCTCACCGCGGCGACGACGCTCCTCATGTGGATGGGCGAGCTGATCACGAAGCGCGGCATCGGGAACGGCATCTCGATCCTGATCTTCGCCTCGATCCTCGTCAGCGGCTCGCTCGCGATCGCGGCGTGGTGGAACGGCGGCCCGATGGAGAAGCTCTTCTTCCCGCTGATCGCGCTCGGAATCACCGCGGCGGTCGTGTTCGTCCAGGAGGGGCAGCGCCGGATCCCGATCCAGTATGCGAAGCGCATGGTCGGACGCCGCATGACCGCCGGCGGCTCGACCTACCTGCCGCTCCGCGTGAACATGGCGGGCGTCATCCCGATCATCTTCGCCGCAGCGATCCTCGCCTTCCCACCGACGATCGCGCAGTACTTCCCGGCGACGCAGACGTTCATCAACCAGCACTTCCAGCCCGGCAACCTCACGTACCTCTTGATCGAGGGCGGGATGATCGTGATCTTCACGTACTTCTACACGGCGGTCCAGTTCAATCCGGTCGACCAGGCGGACAACCTGCGCAAGTACGGCGGGTACATCCCCGGCATCCGGCCGGGGCCGCCCACGGCGCAGTACCTCGACCGGGTCCTCTCGCGCCTGACGCTGCCCGGATCGCTCTTCCTGGCCGCGGTCGCCGTCCTGCCGAGCCTGTTCATCCGCTACGGGGGCTTCTCACAGGCGAGCGCACGCGCGCTCGGCGGGACGTCCGTCCTGATCGTGGTGGGCGTCGCGCTCGACACGATGAGGCAAATGGAGTCGCAGATGATGATGCGCTCCTACGAGGGCTTCCTGAAGTAGGGGGCCTCGCGATGAGGATCTTGATCCTGGGCCCACAGGGGTCCGGAAAGGGCACCCAGGCGAAGCTCATGGCCGCGGCGTACGGGGTTCCGCACGTGGCGACAGGGGACATCTTCCGCGAGGCGATGGCGGCCGGCAGTGAGCTCGGCGAGCGTGTCCGCCCGTTCTACGAGGCGGGCGACCTCGTCCCCGACGACCTCACGATCGATCTCATCCGCGAGCGGCTCGCGGATGAGGACGGCTTTGTGCTCGACGGATTCCCACGCACGCTCCCGCAGGCCGAGGCGCTCGACGCCATGCTCGACCAGATCGGCAAGCCGATCGACGTCGTGCTCCTGCTCGAGGTGAGCGACGAGGTCGCGTTCTCACGACTTTCGAAGCGCCGTGAGCTCGAGGGACGCACCGACGATTCGCCGGAGGGGATCCGGAATCGGCTCCAGCACTACCACGAGCGGACCGAGCCGGTCGTCGAGCGCTACCGCGCGGAGGGCCGCCTGGTCGCCGTCGACGGCGAGCGCGGCGTGGACGAGGTCGCGAGCACGATCGAGGACGCCCTGCGGGTCGGAGCGCACTGAGATGATCGTCCGCAAGAGCCCGCGCGAGATCGAGAAGATGGCACGCGCGGGAGAGCTCGTCGCGGACACGATCGCGCACGTCGGCGCGGCCATCGTGCCCGGGATCACGACCGGCGAGCTGGACGTGATCGCGGACCGGTTCATCCGCGAGCGCGGCGGTGTCCCCACCTCCCAGGACTACAACGGCTATCCGGCCGCGATCTGCATCTCTCCGAACGATGTCGTCGTGCACGGGATCCCCGGGGCATATGTCGTCGCGGCCGGCGACCTCATCACGATCGACGTCGGCGTCACCCTCGACGGCTACATCGCCGACAGCTCGTACACGTTCGCCGTCGGCGAGATCGACGACGAGGCGCAGCGGCTCCTCGACGTCGCTCAGGACGCCCTCGCCGCCGGGATCGCCGAGGCACGCATCGGGAACCGCGTCGGGGACATCTCCCACGCCGTGCAGACCGTGGTGGAAGACGGGGGCTTCTCCGTCGTCCGGAGCCTGGTCGGCCACGGGGTGGGACGCCGATACCACGAGGAGCCGCACATCCCGAACTTCGGCGAGCCCGGGCGCGGACCGCGCCTGTCCGAGGGGATGACGATCGCGATCGAGCCGATGATCACGATCGGAAGCCCCGAGGTCTCGCTCGGCGAGGACGGCTGGACGATCAGGACCGTGGACGGCTCGCTCTCGGCCCACTTCGAGCACACCGTCGCGATCCTCGGTGAGGGGCCCCGCATCCTCACGCCCCGCGTCGGGATTCCCGCTACGGGCGTACGGGCGTGACACCGAGAACCGTTGTGCAGACACGAAAAAAGGCTGTGCTACGATGACCGGCCGCGGCGCGGCGGCAGCCTGCTGCGCGCCGCGACACTCGCGAGGAAAGCCACGACCGACAGGTTCTGGCTCTGCTCGTGGAGACGAGTCCGCACGAACGACGTTCCGAACGAGGTAGCGAGGAGCCGATGAAGGTACGCCCGTCAGTCAAGCCCATGTGCGAGCGCTGTCGCGTCATCAAGCGACACGGCCGCACGATCGTCATCTGCTCGAACCCGCGCCACAAGCAGAGGCAGGGCTAGGCCGTGGCACGCATCGCAGGGGTCAACCTTCCGACGCAGAAGCGGCTCGAGATCGGCCTCACGTACATCTTCGGCATCGGCCAGTCGACCGCACGAAAGATCTGCACGCAGCTCGAGCTCGATCCGAACGAGAAGGTGCGTGACCTCACGGACGAAGAGGTAACGAAGCTCCGCACCTACATCGACTCGGAGCTCGAGGTCGAGGGCGACCTGCGTCGCGACCGCGCGCAGGCGATCAAGCGCCTGACCGAGATCGGCGCCTACCGTGGGATCCGTCACCGCCGCGGCCTCCCGGTGCGCGGTCAGCGGACGAAGACGAACGCGCGGACGCGCAAAGGCCCCAAGAAGACCGTCGGGCGCGGTAAGAAGGCCGCCAAGTAATGGCTCCTCCGCGCAGGTCCGCCACCCGCGGCCGCACGAGGCGCCGGGTGAAGAAGAACATCGCCATCGGCCAGGCGCACATCAAGACGTCCTTCAACAACACGATCGTGACGCTGACCGATCGCGAAGGGAACGTCATCGTCTGGGAGTCCGCCGGCTCGGCCGGGTTCAAGGGCTCGCGCAAGTCGACGCCCTTCGCCGCACAGGTCACGGCCGACAGCGCGGCGCGCAAGGGTATGGAGCACGGGCTGCAGAAGGTCGAGGTCTTCGTCAAGGGACCGGGCTCCGGACGCGAGACGGCGATTCGTTCGCTCCAGGCCGCGGGGCTCGAGATCCTCGGCGTGAAGGACGTCACCCCGCAGGCGCACAACGGCGTCAGGCAGCGGAAGCGGAGAAGGGTCTAGCCATGGCCCGCGATCTGGGACCGAAGTGCCGCGTCTGCCGGCGCGAGGGAATCAAGCTCTTCCTCAAGGGCGAGCGCTGCCTGACCGAGAAGTGCGCCGTCGAGCGGCGCAGCTATCCGCCGGGCGAGCACGGTCGTGGGCGGATCAAGCAGAGCGAGTACCTGCTCCAGCTGCGCGAAAAGCAGAAGGCGCGCCGGTACTACGGCCTGCTCGAGCGGCAGTTCCGCACGACCTACGAGAAGGCGAGCCGCCGGCAGGGCGCACCGGGCGAGAACCTCTTGCGCGCCCTCGAGACCCGGCTCGACAACGTCGTCTACCGCCTCGGCTTCGCGGGGTCACGCGCGCAGGCGAGGCAGCTCGTGCGGCACGGCCACTTCCAGGTCAACGGCCGCCGAGTGAACATCCCGAGCTACGGCGTCCGCCCGAACGACGTCGTCACGCTGAAGCAGGGGAGCCCAGTCGAGCAGCTGGTGCGCGACGCCACCGATCTCACCGCATCGGTCGCGCCCTGGCTGCAGGCCGACCACGACGGGCTCACGGGCCAGATGCTCAAGTGGCCCGAGCGCGACGAGATCGACGCGCCGGTGCAGGAATCGCTCATCGTCGAGCTCTACTCGAAGTAGATGTGCCGGGCCGCGTGGCCCGAGCAAGAGGAAAGGAAGGAACGTTGGCTGTACGGACAAGCCTGATGGAGTTTCAGATCCCGAGGATCGTCCACGAGGAGGCGGACGACAACCGCGGGATCTTCGGCATCGAGCCGCTCGACCGCGGCTTCGGGCACACCTTCGGCAACTCGCTGCGGCGTGTGCTGCTGTCCTCGCTCGAGGGCGCGGCGGTGACCGCCGTGAAGATCGAGGGAGTCGCCCACGAGTTCACCACGCTGCCGGGCGTCCGCGAGGACGTCACGGACATCATCCTCAACCTCAAGAACCTGATCGTCCGCCTGCACGGCGCGTCGCCCGAGATCGAGGTGTACATCGCGAAGAAAGGCGCGGGCCCAGTCACCGCGGCGGACATCGAGGCTCCTGCGGATCTCGAGGTCCTGAATCCGGAGCTCGAGATCGCGAACCTCGACGCCAAGGGCAAGCTCGAGATGACCCTGACCATCGGTCGCGGTCGCGGGTACGTCCCCGCGGAGCTCAACCGTGGGCCGGAGACCACGATCGGGGTCATTCCGATCGACTCGATCTTCTCGCCGGTTCGGCGGGTCGCCTACGAGGTCGAGGCGTCACGCGTCGGGCAGCGCACCGACTACGACAAGCTCGTCCTCGACGTCACCACCGACGGATCGATCGACCCGCGCGACGCAATCGGGCAGGCAGCCGAGATCCTCGTCAAGCAGTTGATGATCTTCACGGACATCGACCGGATCGAGGGGCTCGGCGACGTGGCCGCCGAGGCAGCCGCCGAGGCGCCGGTGACGCACGGGATGGAGAACTTCCCGATCGAGGAGCTCGAGCTCGGCGTCCGTTCGTACAACTGCCTGAAGCGGGTCGGTATCGAGACCATCGGCGACCTCACGTCGAAGTCCGAGGCCGAGCTCGTCGCGATCCCGAACTTCGGTCGCAAGTCCATCGAGGAAGTGCGCGCGGCACTCGGGACGCACGGGCTGACGCTCAAGGGCGAGGAGCTGTAGAGGCCACGTCGTGCGCCATCAGCGAACCGGCAAGAAGCTCGGCCGCGACGCGGCCCACCGCAAGGCGCTCTACTCGAACCTCGCCGGTTCGCTGATCGAGCACGGGCGGATCGAGACGACCGCGGCGAAGGCCAAGGCCGTCAAGCCGTTCGCCGAGAAGATGATCACTCTGGGCAAGCGCGGCGACCTGCACGCGCGCCGTCAGGCGCTCGCCGCGCTTCGCTCGAACGACGTCGTGCATCAACTCTTCGCAGAGGTGGCGCCTCGCTTCGCGACCCGGCCGGGCGGCTACACGCGCATCGTTCGCATCGGCCCTCGCCAGGGGGACGCGGCCGAGATGGTCTACCTCGAGCTCGTCGACCACGAGCCAGCCCCGTCGCAGCTCGCGCTTTCTCGCGCACGCCGCGCCGAAGCCGAG
Source organism: Gaiellaceae bacterium (assembly GCA_035702645.1). Lineage (GTDB taxonomy): Bacteria > Actinomycetota > Thermoleophilia > Gaiellales > Gaiellaceae > GMQP-bins7. Next base: position 7,671 of record DASSQE010000029.1, on the reverse strand, counting down.
CCGCCCCCCGAGTCCTAGGGTCGGGAACCCTCCGCCGAGTACGCTCCCGGCGTGCTCACCCTGATCGCGATCCTCCTCGCGATCTTCTGGCTCCCCGAGCCCTGGGGACTGGTTGCGATCGTCGTCGGAGGCCTCATCGACATCCTTGAGGTGATCGTCTTTCGCTGGTGGTCGCGGAAGAAGAAGGCACGCGTCGGCGTCCAGATGCTCGTGGGCAAGACCGCGGTCGCGCTCGGCGCGATCGCGCCTCGCGGCCAGGTCCGCGTCGACGGTGAGATCTGGGAGGCGCGGAGCGAGTCGCCCGTGTCGCGCGGCGACGAGGTCGTCGTCGGTGCGGTCGAGGGTCTCACGCTGCTCGTGGAGCCGCCGGGACAGGAGTGAAGCTCAAGCTCACGCTCGAGTACGACGGGACGGGCTTCCACGGGTGGGCGCGTCAGCCCGGCCTCCGCACCCTCGAGGAGTCGGTACGCGACGCGCTGGACGCGACCTTCCCGTCGTGGTCCGAGCTCGCCGTCGCAGGCCGCACGGACGCGGGCGTCCATGCTCTCGCGCAGGTCGCGAGTGTCGACGCGGAGGGCGGCCCGCCCGCGGGGAGCGTCGCCGACGCGCTCAACAGCGTGCTGCCCGACGACGTGGCCGTCCTCGCGGTCGAGCCCGCGGGCGTCGACTTCCACGCCCGCTTCTCGGCCGTGTCACGCACGTATCGCTATCGCGTGCGTGCGCGCCGTGCCCCGTCGCCGCTCGATGCCCGCCGCGCGTTCTGGTGGCCGCGTCCGGTCGATCTCGACGCACTCGCCGGGGCGGCCGCGCTTCTTCCGGGCGAGCACGACTTTCGGGCGTTCACGCCCACCGAGACGCAGCATCAGGCGTTCCATCGCAACGTGTCGGCGGCCGTATGGGAGACGGACGGCGACGTCCTCGCCTTCGTCGTCACCGCCGACAGCTACCTGCGGCACATGGTGCGGACGCTCGTCGGCACGATGCTCGAGCTCGGGATGGACGCCCCGGCGCGAATGGCGGAGCTCCTCGAGGGTCGCTCGCGAGACGAGGCGGGGCTGACGGCGCCGCCGTGGGGCCTCTATCTCGAGCGGGTCGACTACTGACGCCCGGCTACGATCGCGCGGTGCGCTTCCGGATCGTCCTGTTCGACCTCGACGGCACCCTGATCGACTCCGGCCCGATCATCCTCGCGTCGATGCAGCATGCGGCGCGAACGGTGCTCGGACGAGAGATTCCGGCGGAGGAGCTCGGGACGACGATCGGTGGACAGGGGATCGTCGCCCAGATGCAGGCGCTCGACGCCGACCATGCGGACCAGTTGCTCGACGCCTACAAGGAGCACAACGACGGCCTCCACGAGACGCTCGAGGCGTTCGACGACCTCCTCGCGCTGCTGCCACGCCTCAGGGCAGAGGGCCGCCGGCTCGGCATCGTCACCGCCAAGCGACACCGGACGGTGCAGCTCGCACTCGACCGTTTCCCGACGCTCGAGGACGACTTCGACGTGGTGGTCGGCCACGAGGACACCGAGGCGCACAAGCCCGACCCGGACCCGGTCCTCCTCGCGATCGAGAAGCTCGGCGGAGTGCCGGACGAGGCCGCGTACGTCGGAGACTCCCCCTTCGACATCCGGGCCGCGAAGGCCGCCGGCGCATATGCGATCGCGGTCGCCTGGGGCGGGATCCATCCCGACGAGCGCCTGCTCGCCGAGGAGCCCGACGCGTTCGTCCGCTCGCCCGAGGAGCTCGTCGACGTCCTCTAGGACCACGTCGGCGAAGGCTCGCGCGGCCGAGCTGCGCAGCATCCTGGGTGCGGCGTCCAGGGCGTACTACGTCGAGGACGAACCGATCCTCACCGACGCCGAGTTCGACCGGCTGTACGACGAGCTCGTCGCGCTCGAGACGGAGCATCCGGAGCTCGTCACCCCCGACTCACCGACCCAGCGGGTGGGCGCGACGCCGTCGGAGCGCTTCCGGAAGGTCGAGCACCTCGCGCCGATGGGCTCGCTCGACAAGGTGACGAGCGACGAGACGCTCGCGAAGTTCGCCGACGACGTGCGCAAGCGGCTTGCGACCGACGAGCCGGTCTCGTACCTCGTCGAGCCGAAGATCGACGGTCTCGCGGTCTCGCTCCTGTACGAGAGCGGCGTCTTCACCCGGGGCGCGACGCGCGGGGACGGCGCGCGGGGCGAGGACGTGACCCCGAACCTGCGGACGATCCGCGCGATCCCGCTCTCGTTGACGCTCGCCTCGAAGGAGCGTCCGCCGGCGATCCTCGAGGTGCGCGGGGAGGTGTACATGCCGCTCGAGGGCTTTCGCACGTTCACCGAGCGTCAGGCGGCGGAGGGAAAGCGCGCGGCGCCGAATCCGAGGAACGCGGCTGCCGGCTCAGTGCGCCAGCTCGATCCGGCGATCACCGCGAACCGTCCGCTCTCGATCTGGATCTACGGCGTGGGGCAGGTCGACGGCGTGGCTTTCGACAGCCAGTGGGAGACGCTCCAGTGGCTCCGCGCGCACGGCTTCCGCACCAATCCATACGCCGAGCTTCTCGACTCGATCGCGAAGGTTGGGGACGCTACACGGAGCTGGGAGACGAGACGCGCGGAGCTCGACTACGAGATCGACGGCATCGTGATCAAGGTCGACTCGGTCGACCAGCAGCGGCGCCTGGGCGCCCTCCACGGCCGTCCACGCTGGGCGCGAGCGTTCAAGTGGGCGCCGATGACGGCCCAGACGAAGCTCCTGAAGGTGCACATCCGGGTGGGCCGCACGGGCGCGCTCAACCCGTGGGCGCAGCTCGAGCCGGTGCAGGTCGGCGGGGTCACGGTCTCGAGCGCGACGCTCCACAACGAGGACGACATCCGGCGCAAGGACATCCGCGAGGGGGACACCGTGATCGTCCAGCGCGCGGGCGACGTCATCCCGCAGGTCGTCGGCCCGGTGCTCCCGCACGCAGCCGGGACGAAGCCTTTCCGCATGCCGAAGAAGTGCCCGCTCTGCGGGGCCGAGATCGTGAAGCCCGAGGGCGAGGTCATGCACGGGTGCCCCAATCGCGCATGCCCGTCCCGCGGCCTCGAGACGCTCGTCCACTGGGTCCAGGCCGCCATGGACATCGAAGGGGTGGGGGAGCAGTTCGTGTGGAAGCTCTGGAACGAGGGCCTCCTCCGCTCGATGCCCGATCTCTACCGGCTCACGCCGGAGCAGCTCTCCGAGCTGGAGGGCTACGGCGAGATCTCGTCCCGGAACGCCGTCGACGCGATCCAGGCGTCGAAGGCACAGCCGTTCTCCCGCGTGCTCCTCGGCCTGAACATCCCGAAGGTCGGGTGGGTGATGGCGCGGAACCTCGCGACCCATTTCCGGACGGTCGACGCGCTCATGCGCGCGACGCCGGAGGAGCTGACCGAGGTCGACGGGATCGGGCCGGACCGAGCAGAGCTCGTCGCAGAGTGGTTCGCGGACGACGAGAATCGCGCTCTGGTCGAGGAGCTCCGCTCCCTCGGGCTGCAGATGGAGGCGGGCGAGGCCGAGCGGCCCGTCGAGGGGCCGCTCAGCGGGCGGCAGTACGTGATCACCGGGACGCTCGAAGGGTGGTCGCGCGAGCAGGCCAAGGCCGCGCTCGAGGCGCTCGGAGCGAAGGTCTCCGACTCGGTGTCGGGCAAGACCACGGGGGTGATCGCGGGCGAGAGCGCCGGGTCGAAGCTCCAGAAGGCCGAGAAGCTCGGCGTCCCCGTGCTCTCCGAGGACGACCTCCGAGCGCTTCTCGGCGAATCTGTCGCGCAGGCGATCGTCCGCCAGCGCGGACACCGCCGCGCAAATCCCTGAAGACGGCCGCTTCGCGGCCTTGTCGCGGCTTGTCCCTCTTGGCTCAGCGGCGTGCGAGCACGGTCACGAAGCGGTCCTGCGCGACGCGAGCGGACCAGTAGTCGACCGGCGAGCCGTTCTGGAGGATCGCGAACACGTACGTCGTCCCGACGAACCCCGCGAGCGCGCACGCCTCGTTGGTCGTCCCCGTCTTCGCCAGAACTCGGCCGCGCGTGGGCCGCTTCGCGAGCCGGTGCTGCAGCGTGCCCGAGACCCCCGCGACCGAGAGGGACGCGACGAAATCGTGGCCGGTTCTGGGATCGCTCGACCCGCTCTCGAGGATCGCGACGAGTGCGCGGGCAGTGAGCCGATCGCGCAACGACAGCCCCGAGCCGTCGGCGAGCCTCACTCCGTCGAGCGGAACCCCGGCTTCGCCGAGTGCGTTGCGGACGACGTGCGTGCCGGCCGCGGTCGAACCGCGACCGGCGATCGTCGCACCGAGCTCCTTGAGCAGCATCTCCGCGTCGAAGTTGTCGCTCTCGTGGTTCATCTCGCGCACGACGGCGGCGAGCGGCGCCGAGCGGTGGTACGCGAGCGGGACTGCGTCCAGCGGGACACGACCTCGTCCCGCGACACCGGCCACTCTCACGCCTCGACGGATAAGGGCGTCGCGGAAGGCTTGCGCCGCCGCGAAGGCGGAGCTGTTCGCCGTCCTGAGCATGACGCCGCGGACCGAGAGCGCGGAGAGGGGCGCCGATTCGATTCCGAGGAACGACGGTTTCCAGCCGGGAGCGCCGCGCTCGGCGTCGAAGCGATGCTCGTCGCCGAGCACACGTCCGCTGACGCGCGTGATCCCGCGAACGGCGATCTTGTGCGCGAGGGCGTCGACGTCTCGGAGGTCGAGGGTCGGGTCACCGCTCCCGACGACGAAGAGGTTGCCCTCCCACACGTGACCGACGGCATGGCCGCGCCCGGCTACCTCCGTGCGGAAGCGATACGTCGGCCCGAGGTCGCGGAGCGCGGCGAGCGTGACCGCGAGCTTCTCGGACGACGCAGGCGCGAGCGCGAGCGCGTCGTTCTGCCCGTAGACGACCTCGCCCGAGCGGAGGTCGATCGCCAGAGCCGCGGTTCTTTTCGAGTCGACGTCCTTCACGACGAGCGCATGGCGGAGCGATGTCGAGAGCGCAGCAGAGGGCTCGGTGGCGCCTACCGAGGGAGCGGAGGCCACGGCAAGCGAGCAGACGCACACGGCGGCTCCGACGATTGCTCTGACGAGCACGGCAGAAATGTAGGTGGGGCGCCGGAAGGCCTGCGGGACGGCGGGTTAGCCGTAGACGGTGATCGTCACCGTGCGGCGGCCCCACTTGCGGGCCGCCCGGTCCGTGGGCATCCAGAGATCGATGATCGGGCCTTTGATGGCGGTGCCGACGTCGGCGGCGATCGACTGGCCGTACCCGGGGACCTGCATACGCGTGCCCAGGGGGATGAGGGCCGGATCGACGGCGACCACGCCCTTGCGTACGGGCATGCCGAGCGCCGTTCGTCCGGGGAGATGGTAGGCGACGGCGTCGACCCGCAGTCGGTACGCGTGCGAACGGACCGGAGAACCTCCGGTTGCGCCCGCCGCAGGCCCTGTTTCCACGGCGCCTACGAGCAGGACGACGAGCATCGAGAGGACCACTGCAAGAAGCAGTCCCCACCTTCGTGCTCCCCTGACCACGAGGCGGGGACCCTAACACACCCCCGGATTGTGACGCTTCTGAAACAGCCTCTTTGCAGAGATTTCGGCTCTGTTCAAGGTTGCAGGCATCCGTCGGGGTTGGTAGGCTCCCCCCTTCGTGACGGGCCAGACCGCCACCGGCGGGTCTGTTCGGAGTCGAAGTCGGGTGCACTCATGGGGCTCGATCGCCGGATGGACGCCGATCGTCGTAGTGGTCGTTGCCGTGGCAGCGGGGCTGCTGCTTGCCTCGGGATCGGCTTCGGCGGACAACACCATCTCGTCGAAGCGCGCGCAGGCCGAGGCGATCATGGCGCAGGTCCAGCAGCTCGGCGTCCAGGTCGACCAGGCGTCCAATGCCTATGCGGCCGCGAACGTCCAGCTCGGGAAGATCGACGGCGACCTCCAGGTCAACAAGCGCAACCTCGTCGCAGCGAGGAAGAGCCTCGGGGTCGCACAGCGCGCGATCGAACAGCGCCTCCGCGACCTGTACGTCAACGGGAACGGGGACTCGACCCTCGAGGTGCTGCTCGGCTCGCAGAGCCTCGACGACATCATCACGAGGCTCGACGCGATCAACCGCGTGTCGAACCAGGACGCGACGGTGCTGAACGCGGTCAAGAAGTACCGCAGAGAGGTCGAGACGCGCCGCGCGAACCTCCAGGACGCACGCGCGGCACAGGCGCAGGTCGTCGCCGAGCGCGCGGCGCAGAAGCGTTCGATCGAGAGCCAGGTCGCCGAGCAGCAGCGGCTCCTCGCCTCCGTCAAGGACGAGATCGTCAAGCTCCAGCAGGAGGAGGCGCAGCGCCAGGCGGAGCTCGCCGCCCAGGCGCGGGCGAGGCTCCAGGCGCAGCAGGCGGCCGCGGCGGCCGCGGCGCAGCAGGCTGTGGCGACGCAGCCGGTCACGCCCAACTACGTCCCGGACCCGGTCTACGACCCGAATCTCCCGCCCGCGCACTACACGGGAGCGGTCGCGATCGCGCTCCAGTACCTCGGCGTCCCGTACGTGTGGGGAGGCGCGAGCCCGGCGACGGGCTTCGACTGCTCGGGATTCACCATGTTCGTGTACGCGCAGCTCGGCGTCTCGCTCCCGCACAACGCCGCAGCCCAGTACGGCTACGGGGCTCCGGTGCCGCGCGACCAGCTCCAGCCGGGAGACCTCGTGTTCTTCGACGGGCTCGGCCACGTCGGGCTCTACATCGGCAACGGCCAGTTCGTGCACGCACCGCACACGGGCGACGTCGTGAAGATCTCCAGCCTGAGCGACTCCTGGTACGCAGCGACGTACGTCGGCGCCCGCCGCCTCTAGCTCCCGCTGCTCGGCCCACGCGCTACGCGCGGCGCGCCCGGTTTTTCGGACGACCCGCGGTGGACGCTTCAGGGCGCCGTCTGCACGCGACTAGCGTGGAGACGGTCGAACGAGCGCTCGTTTCGCAGCGTCCCAGCGCCAGGCGCTCTCTGGCGTGACGTGCGTGCCGCCGATCCAACGGTCGATGCCGACGAGGTCCACGCGGTCCGATTCGCCGCGCAGCGTTCGTTCGCCGGCTGCCGTCAGCCGCAGCTGGAGCCGTGCGAATAGCGCGCTGTCTCCGAGCGGAGGCGGCGAAGGTAGCGGCGTGCCCGCATCCGTTTCGAGTAGCCGCCTCTCTCCCTGCCCGAGCGCCGAGAGAGCCCGATAGAACCAGGTGTCCCCGATGAAGGGAGCCTCCTCGAGCCGTTGTGCCGCGACGAAGGCGGCGGGAGGTGTGCGCGCGCCGGCAGCGATCACCCGGAGCGCACGTCGTTCCGTGCCGGAGAGGCCGTCCACCGGCGCGGGCAGCTCCTCCAGCAGCCGGCGAAGCGCGTGGCCCAGAAACGGCAGCTCGTCGTTGTCGCGGGTCGCCAACGAGGCCAGCGCCGCCGGCTCCGGGGCCTGGAAGGCGTCCCACGCAGCCGCGGCTGCTTCGAGCGCGGCCGGCGCCGCCTGCGCGCGGGACGGCCACAGCGTCTCCAGCTCGCTCGCCGTCAGCTCGCCGAGACCGGCGAACGACGACCTGCCGGGGAAGGAGCCGACGACGATCAGCTCGGGCGCGGATCGCGCGGTGTGGGCGAGCGCGAGCACGTCGAGGAGCTGAAGCTGGTCCGAGAGATCGTGCTCGAGCCAGAGCACCACCC
>DASSQE010000028.1:0-12011 GCA_035702645.1 Gaiellaceae bacterium | reverse complement strand
CGATTCGCGCGAACGACCTCGCGACGGAGCGTCTCGTGGAAGTAGCGCTGGTTGTAGAGCCCGGTCAGCGCGTCGGTCTCCGCCAACTTGCGGGCCTCGCCGTAGCGCCGCGCGTTCTCGATCGACGGGATGCAGCTCTCTGCAAGGGCCTCTGCCTGCTCGATCTGCTCCGGGCCCGGTTCCGTGTCGTCCCGCCAGAAGAGCGAGAGCGTCCCGACCGGCCTGAGCTCGCGGCCCATGAGGGGAATGAACACGCCGCCTCTGATGAGGTCGGCGTCGGGTGCCTCGCCCGCGCGTCCGTACCGGTAGGAGACGGTGATGGTGCCGGTGAGGGCGCCCGAGATGCCCGACGTGGGAGGGCGCTCCGTCTCGTTGGACGTCATCGCGCGTGTGACGATCGCGGGTGCGCCGTCGGGACGCTCCACGACCATCATCGCGGCCGTGAAGCCTGGGATCTCCATGGCGGCGTCGAGGACGCGGTCCATCAGCTCCTCGAGATCGATCGATCCTCCGAGCTCGCCGAACAACCGGTTCCGGCGACTCTCCCTCTCGGCGCGGTCGAGCGCGTGCGAGAGCTCGACCGCGAGCTCGTCCATCTTGACGCGCATCTCGCCGACCGCGTGCACGAGCTCCTGGTTGTCGTCGGCGGCCGACGACGGGACGCGGCGCACGAGGACGACGACGAGACCGGCAACGAGGACGAGCGCCAGCGCAACCGCTATGACTACGGCCGCACCCACACCGACTCACTCCCTCCTTCGCTCGCTCGTCCGGTCGCCCATCGAGAGGATGCCCCCCGAACGGGGTACCCCGCCGCACTGTACTCAGGAACCTGGACGCCGCCACTCGCGTTTGCGGCGTGAGCGCTTCAGCCTCGCCGATACCCCTCGGCGTGAGCAACGACGATCGTTCCGACCCCGGTTTGCTTGGCCTGCCAGAGCGCGTGTCGCGCGCGGTCGAGCACGCTCTCGGCGGTGTCTCGCGGGGTGAGGTCGGTGATCCCGGACGAGATCCGGAGCTCGCCGGCATCCGCCGGCGGCCAGCCGGCGAGAGATGCCTGCAGTGCGAGCACGAGGCTCTCGGCCTCGCTCGCCGAGGCGTCGCGGAGGAGGGCCGCGAACTGGTTCGCTCCCACGCGAAAACTCGTTCCGCGGCGCTCGACATGCTGCGCGACACGCGCCTCGAGGTCGGCGAGGATGCGATCTCCGAGCGATTCGCCCACCCCTTCCTCGAGCGACGTGAAGTCGTCGACATCGACGACGACGACGGAGAGCGGCTCGGTGCGTGCGCGCGCCCGCGACACTTCCGCGTCGAGCGACTCGCGAAAGGCTTGCACAGGAGGCGTCTGCGTGCGCAGCGGCTCGTCCGCGGCCCGCGTCCGGAGCAGGGTGCCCGCCCCCCGAGCGCCTCGGAGCTCGTCAACCGTGCCGGCGTCGACCGGCTCCCGCTCGAGCGTGGCGGTAGCGGATGTCGCTCGCGCGTCGAATGCCGTGCTCGATTCGTCCTGCCGCCATTCGACGACTTCGGCCGCCATGCTCAGCGAGCCCACGTGCGAGAGCGCGTTGCTCGCGGCCGCTGCGCGCAGTCGAGCGCAGAAGTGCCCGGCTCCTTCGCTCGCGGTCTCGGGCAGCAGGGCGACGAACTCGGCGTCGTCGCGGCGGCAGAGGACGTCCGTGCTCCGCGCCACGCGGGTGAGCACGGACGCGAAATCGCGGGCGACGAGGTCGGCGTCGGAACGGCCCGGGGTCGCGACCGCGAGCGCCGGGGTGACTCCGAGCCGGACGAGCGACAAAGGACGCCCGGTCCGGCTTGCGCGGGCGATCTCGCGTTCGAGCTCGAGCTCGTACCCCGCGCGATTCCGGATCCCCGTCGTCATATCGATCACCGTTCGCCGTGCGACGTCCGCGAAGAGTCGCGCGTTCCGCAAGCTCGGGGCAGCGTCTCTAGCGAGCTGCTGGAGTGCGTGGACGCGCTCCGCTGGGAACGCCTCTGCCGTCACCGCACACGAGGCGAGTGCCCCAGTCACCACCCCGTCCTCCTCGATCGGAACCGCGACTGCCGATCGGTAGGCGCCCGTGTCCCACTCGCCGGGTGGATAGGTCCATTCGACCGACATGCTGGCGTACTGCGCCGAACCCGGCGCACCGAGAAGCGCGTCCAGAGGCGCGCCGCCGCCGGTCGCGCCGATCGACCTGGTGCTCGTCTCACCGCCTGGGCCCTGGACGCGAATCGCGGCGGTTCGAGCTCCCGTGACCTCGGCGGCCTTGCTCACGAGCTGATCGAGAACCTCGTCGAAGCCCACCGTGAGCCCGAGCTCCGGGGCGAACGGCTTTCGCTCGTGCGAGGCAGGCGAGCGTTCGCCGCTGGCGCGCGCGACGGTGTCCGAGATCTGGCGGAGGTGCTCGTCGAGGGTCTGCAGGAGCCCGGCGAACTGCCGGTCCGACCGCGTCCGCGCACGCCGGCCCTCGAACGCCACGACGAGGATCACGAGTGCCGCAAACGCGGCCACGACAGCAGCCCAGAGCACCACCCTCGCGCTCACTCTATTCAGGGGCATGCGGCCTGGCTACGGGCAAAAAGACGGTTCTCTGCTACCATCTCGCGGCCGATTGGCGGGTGGTGCGTCCCCCGCCGGTCTTTCTGTGTGAACGAAGCCACGACCGTTCGTAGGAGCCGCATGCCCACCGTCAACCAGCTCGTGCGCAAGGGCCGAAGCGCCCCGGAGGCCAAGACGAAGACCCCTGCGCTGCGGGGGGCTCCGCAGAAGCGCGGTGTGTGCACACGCGTCTACACGACGACTCCGAAGAAGCCGAACTCGGCGCTCCGCAAGGTCGCGCGCGTCCGGCTCACGAACGGCATGGAGGTCGGCGCCTACATTCCGGGCGAGGGGCACAACCTGCAGGAGCACTCCGTCGTCCTCGTCCGCGGGGGTCGGGTCAAGGATCTCCCCGGGTTCCGCTACAAGGTGATCCGCGGTGGGCTCGACTCGGCGGGCGTATCGGAGCGCCGCCAGGCACGTTCCAAGTACGGCGCGAAGCGAGGGTAGGAGCCAGGGAATGCCGCGCCGTGCCGAAATCCAGCCGCGTACGCCGGACCCGGACGCCGTCCACGGCTCCGTGCTCGTCTCGCAGCTCGTGAACCGGTTGATGCTGGACGGGAAGAAGTCGATCGCCGAGCAGATCGTCTACGACGCGCTGGCGATCGCCGCCGAGCGGACGGGCAAGCCGGAGCTCGAGGTGCTCGAGCAGGCGGTCAAGAGCGTGACTCCCGTGCTCGAGGTGCGTTCGCGCCGCGTCGGCGGAGCGAACTACCAGGTGCCCGTCGAGGTGCCGCAGCGGCGAGCGCGGACACTCGCTCTGCGCTGGCTCGTGCAGAACGCTCGCGACCGGCGCGAGAAGGGCATGCCGCAGAAGCTCGCCGGCGAGCTCGTCGACGCGGCCTCCCAGCAGGGCGGTGCCTACAAGAAGAAGGACGACATCTACCGGATGGCGCAGGCCAACAAGGCCTTCGCGCACTACCGCTGGTAGGGACGAGATGACGACGGTGGTCACGTCCGTTGCGCTGGACCGCGTGCGGAACATCGGGATCATGGCCCACATCGACGCGGGCAAGACGACGACGACCGAGCGGATCCTCTACTACACCGGGCGCACCCACAAGATGGGCGAGGTCCACGAAGGCGCCGCGACGATGGACTGGATGGCGCAAGAGCAGGAGCGCGGCATCACCATCACGTCGGCAGCGACGACCGCGTTCTGGCGCGACCATCGGATCAACATTATCGATACGCCCGGGCACGTGGACTTTACCGTCGAGGTCGAGCGGAGCCTACGCGTCCTCGACGGAGCGGTCGCGGTCTTCGACTCCGTGGCGGGCGTCCAGCCTCAGTCGGAGACAGTCTGGCGTCAGGCCGACCGCTACGGCGTGCCGCGCATCGCGTTCATCAACAAGATGGACCGCACCGGCGCCGACTTCGACGCGGCCGTGCAGTCCATGCGGGACCGGCTGGGTGCGATCGCAGTGCCCATACACGTCCCGATCGGGAGCGAGGACGCGTTCGCGGGGGTGGTCGACCTGGTGGAGATGAAGGCGATCACCTACACGGACGTCCTCGGTACCGATCTCGTCGTGGACGAGATCCCGGAAAGCCTTGCCGGGGCGTCAGAGGCGGGTCACCACGCGCTGATCGACGCGATCGCGGAGTTCGACGACGAGCTCATGGAGACCTACCTCGAGGACGAGCGCTCGGTGACGCCGGAAATGATCAGGCGCGCGCTCCGCACGGGCACGCTGACGGGGACGATCACGCCGGTTCTCGCCGGGTCGGCGTTCAAGAACAAGGGCGTCCAGGCGCTCCTCGACGCGATCGTCGACTACCTCCCGAGCCCGCTCGACGTGCCGCCCGTGCAGGGCCTCGATCCGAAGCTCGACGAGGAGGCGACGCGTCCTCCGGAGCTCGACGCTCCCTTCGCGGCGCTCGCGTTCAAGGTCATGACCGACCCGTACGTCGGCAAGCTCACGTACTTCCGCGTCTACTCGGGCCAGGTCAAGGCCGGCGACCGCGTCCTGAACACGACGAACGGCAAGACCGAGCGGATCGGCCGCATCCTGCAGATGCACGCGAACCACCGCGAGGAGCGGGAGGAGATCGGCGCAGGCGAGATCGCTGCTGCCGTCGGCCTCAAGCTCACGACCACCGGCGACACACTGGCCGTGGACTCGGCGCCGATCGTGTTGGAATCGATGTCCTTCCCGGACCCGGTGATCTCGGTCGCCATCGAGCCGAAGACGAAGGCCGATCAGGACAAACTGAGCCAGGCGCTCCAGCGGCTCGCCGAGGAGGATCCGACGTTCCGGGTTTCCTCGGACGAGGAGACGGGGCAGACGCTCATCGCCGGGATGGGCGAGCTGCACCTCGAGATCATCGTCGACCGCCTCATGCGGGAGTTCCGTGTCGAGGGCAACGTCGGCCGGCCGCAGGTCGCCTATCGCGAGACGATCTCGCGACCCGCGGAGAAGATCCAGGGGCGCTTCGTGCGCCAGACGGGCGGTTCGGGCCAGTACGGCGACGTCGTCGTCAACCTCTACCCGCAGGAGCCGGGCGGCGGCTACGAGTTCGTCGACAGGATCGTCGGCGGGAAGATCCCGAAGGAGTACATCCCCGCCGTCGACCAGGGGATCGAGGAGGCGATGAGCTCCGGGATCCTCGCCGGCTTCCCCGTCGTCGACGTGAAGGTGGAGCTCGTCGACGGGTCGTACCACGAGGTCGACTCGAGCGAACGAGCGTTCAAGATCGCCGGCTCGATGGCGTTCAAGGAGGGCATGAAGCGCGCCAAGCCGAAGCTGCTCGAGCCGGTCATGTCCGTCGAGGTCGTCACCCCGGACGAGTACCTCGGCGACGTCATTGGTAACCTGAACGGTCGCCGTGGCCGGGTCGAGCACTTCGAGCCGGTCGGCGGGTCGCAGGCGAGCAGCACTCAGGCGATCAGGGCGAGCGTCCCGCTCGCGGAGATGTTCGGCTATGCGACCGACCTGCGCTCGATGACGCAGGGCCGCGCAACGTTCACGATGCAGTTCGACCGTTACGAGGAAGTGCCGGTCACGATCGCGGAAGGGATCGTGACGAGCGACAAGACAGGCTAATCGGGAATCTCGGTTCGGAGGAAGGAGTCATGGCAAAGCAGAAGTTCGAGCGCAGCAAGCCGCACGTCAACGTCGGCACGATCGGCCACATCGACCACGGCAAGACGACGCTCACGGCGGCGATCACCAAGGTGCTCGCCGAGGCGGGAACGAACACCGAGGCAACGTCCTTCGACTCGATCGACAAGGCGCCGGAAGAGCGCCAGCGCGGCATCACGATCAACACTGCGCACGTCGAGTACGAGACCGAGAACCGACACTACGCGCACGTCGACTGCCCGGGGCACGCGGACTACATCAAGAACATGATCACGGGTGCCGCCCAGATGGACGGCGCGATCCTCGTCGTCTCGGCCGCCGACGGCCCGATGCCGCAGACACGTGAGCACATCCTCCTGGCGCGCCAGGTCGAGGTCCCGTCGATCGTCGTCGCCTTGAACAAGGCCGACATGGTCGACGATCCCGAGCTGCTCGAGCTCGTGGAGATGGAGGTCCGCGAGCTGCTCTCGCGCTACGAGTTCCCGGGCGACGACATCCCGGTCGTCCAGGTCTCGGCGCTCAAGGCGCTCGAGGGCGACCCCGAGTGGACGCCGAAGATCCTCGAGCTGATGGCCGCGGTCGACTCCTACATCCCGGAGCCCGTGCGCGACGTCGACAAGCCCTTCCTGATGCCGATCGAGGACGTCTTCACGATCACCGGCCGCGGCACCGTCGTGACCGGCCGGATCGAGCAGGGGAAGATGACCGTCGGCGAGGAGGTCGAGATCGTCGGCATCCATCCCGAGACCGAGAAGACGGTCGTCACGGGGCTCGAGATGTTCCAGAAGACGCTCGACTACGCCCAGGCCGGCGACAACGCCGGTGCGCTCCTCCGCGGCGTCAAGCGCGAGGAGGTCGAGCGCGGCCAGGTGCTCGCGAAGCCCGGCTCGATCACCCCGCACACGCACTACAAGGCCGAGGTGTACGTCCTCTCGAAGGACGAGGGCGGACGCCACACGCCGTTCTTCGACGGCTACCGGCCGCAGTTCTACTTCCGGACGACGGACGTCACCGGCTCGATCAAGCTCCCCGAGGGCCAGGAGATGGTGATGCCGGGCGACAACACCAACATGGAGATCAACCTCATCCAGCCCATCGCCATGGACCAGGGCCTCCGCTTCGCGATCCGCGAGGGCGGCCGCACGGTCGGCGCGGGCGTCGTCACGGAGATCATCACGTAGAGGCGGGAGCTATCCCGCCTCTACGCACACGACCATGGCGCAGCAGAAGATCCGAATCCGGCTGAAGGGCTACGACCACCAGCAGGTGGACCGCTCCGCGTCCCAGATCGTGGAGACGGCGCAGCGGACCGGCGCCACGATCACGGGACCTGTGCCGCTGCCGACCGAGCGGAACGTCTACTGCGTGATCCGCAGCCCCTTCAAGGACAAGGACTCGCGCGAGCACTTCGAGGTGCGAACGCACAAGCGTCTGATCGACATCCACAGCCCGACGCCGAAGACGGTCGACTCGCTCATGCGGCTCGACCTCCCGGCGGGCGTCGACATCGAGATCAAGCTCTGAGGAAGCGGTCGACGTGAAGGGCATCCTCGGACGCAAGCTGGGCATGAGCCAGGTCTTCGACGCAGAGACGGGCGCGATGACGCCGGTCACGGTGATCGAGGCCGGCCCCTGCCCCGTGGTGCAGGTGAAGACAGTGGAAGCCGACGGCTACGAGGCGGTGCAGCTCGCGTTCGGCGCCGTCGAACCGCGCAAGCTCTCGAAAGGCGAGCTCGGGCACCTCGAGAAGGCCGGCGCGGGGCCGCACCGGCACCTGGTGGAGTTCCGCGGCGGAACCGAGCTGACCGTCGGCGAGTCGGTCACCGTCGAGTCGTTCGAGCCTGGTGACCGGATCAAGGTCTCGGGCGTCTCGATCGGCAAGGGCTACCAGGGGACGATCAAGCGCCACGGGTTCACGCGCGGCCCCGTCTCCCACGGTTCCCACAACATCCGCAAGCCCGGCTCGATCGGCGCGTCCGCGTACCCGTCACGTGTGTTCAAGGGAATGAAGATGTCGGGCCGGATGGGCGGCACCCGTGTCACCCAGCCCGGGCTCGTGGTGCACGAGATCGACGTCGAGCGAAACCTCCTCCTCGTCCGGGGCTCGGTCCCAGGCCCCAAGAGCGGGCTGCTGGAGATCGTCGAGGCGTGATGGCTGCCACTGCGCCCAAGGCTCCCGTTCTCGGCGGGGCACAGAAGAAAGAGGTGTCGCTCGACTCGGACGTCTTCGCCGTCGAGCTGAAACCGCACCTCGTGCACGAGACCGTCCGGGCCGAGCTGAATGCCGCCCGCGCGGGCACACGCGGGACGAAGAGCCGCGGCCTCGTGGCCGGCGGCCGCTCGAAGCCGTGGCGCCAGAAGGGCACCGGGCGCGCGCGCGCCGGCACGACCCGCGCCCCCCACTGGACGGGCGGTGGTGTGGCCTTCGCGCCGGGCATGCGCTCGTTCGAGGTCAAGGTCTACCGCAAGGCGCGCCGCGCGGCACTGCGCGGGGCGCTCAGCCACCACGCGGCGAACGGGACGATCGCGCTCGTCGACGGCTCCTCGTTCGCGGCGCCCTCGACGCGGCAAGCCGAGGAGCTCCTCGCCGGCTTCGCCGAACGTCCGGCGCTCCTCGTCGTGACCGACGAGGAGGAGATCCTCGCCAAGTCGTTCCGCAACCTCGCGAAGGTGCTCGTGACCGCACCGAGCGAGCTCGAGGTGGCCGCGATCGTGTGGGCGCGCTCGCTGCTCGTGAGCGAGGCGGCGCTGCCGCTCGTGCTCGCGCGGGCGGGGGCGGCAACGACGGAGGAGGCGTCGGAATGAGCCTGCACCCCAACCAGGTGCTTCTCGCGCCGGTCGTGTCGGAGAAGAGCTACTCGCTCATCACCGACCGCAAGTACACGTTCAAGGTGCACGAGGACGCGCACAAGACCCAGGTCCGGCAGGCCGTCGAGGAGCTCTTCGACGTGCACGTCCAGAGCGTGAACATCGTCAAGGTCAAGTCGAAGCCGAAGCGGCGCGGGCTCACGCGCGGTCGCCGGCCCGGCTGGAAGAAGGCGATCGTCCAGCTGCGCGAAGGCGACGCCATCGAGATCTTCGAAGGGGCGTCTGTCTGATGCCGCTCAAGAAGTACAAGCCCACGAGCCCCGGCCGCCGTTTCATGGCCGTGTCCGGCTTCGACGACGTCACGAAGACGGAGCCGGAGAAGTCGCTCGTCGAGCCGCTGAAGAAGACGGGCGGCAGGAACAACCGCGGCCGCGTGACCTCGCGCCACCAGGGCGGTGGGCACAAGCGGCAGTACCGGAAGATCGACTTCAAGCGCACGAAGGACGGGATCCCGGCGAAGGTGGCGGCGATCGAGTACGACCCCAATCGGTCGGCCCGCATTGCACTCCTGCACTACGCCGACGGCGCGAAGGCGTACATCCTCGCGCCCGTCCGGCTCCGTGTCGGAGCCACCGTCGAGTCGGGAGCGGAGGCGGACATCAAGCCCGGGAACGCGCTCCCGCTCGCGAACATCCCGACGGGAACCCTCGTCCACAACGTCGAGCTGAGGCCCGGCCAGGGAGGACGCATGGCGCGCTCCGCTGGGTCGTCGGTCCAGCTCGTGGCGAAGGACGGTGACCACGGCGTCCTCCGGCTTCCGTCGGGCGAGCTCCGCCGCGTGCTCCTCACGTGCCGTGCGACGGTCGGTCAGGTCGGGAACGCGGACCACGCCAACCAGTCGAGCGGGAAGGCAGGTCGCAGCCGCTGGCTCGGAAAGCGCCCGACCGTGCGCGGCTCGGCGATGAACCCGGTCGATCATCCGCACGGCGGCGGCGAGGGCAAGTCGAAGGGTGGTCGCCACCCGGTCACGCCGTGGGGCGTGCCGACGCTGGGCAAGCGCACGCGTCGCAAGCACAAGGAATCGGACACGTTGATCGTTCGCGGCCGCCGCCGCGGCAAGGAAAGGAAGCGCTAGGTGTCGAGGTCGTCGCGAAAGGGCCCGTTCGTCGAGGACCGGCTGCTGAGCCGGATCGAAGCCATGAACGCCTCCGGTGAGAAGCGGATGATCCGCACCTGGTCGCGCTCCTCCACGATCTTCCCCGAGATGGTGGGGCACACGATCGCCGTCCACGACGGCCGGAAGCACGTCCCCGTCTTCGTCAGCGAGCAGATGGTCGGGCACAAGCTCGGCGAGTTCGCGCCGACGAGGACCTTCCGCGGCCATTCGGGCGACCGGCAGACCCAGGTAAAGAAGCGCTGAGGCACATGGCGGCGATCGCAGACGACAGACAGCGTGTTCAGGCGCAGGCGAAGTGGATCCGCATGTCCGCGCGGAAGGCGCGGATCGTGCTCGACCACATTCGGGGCCGAACGGTGCCGGAGGCGCGGACGATCCTCGCCTTCACGCCGCGGGCGGCCGCGAACGAGATCGAGAAGGTGCTCCGCTCCGCCGTCGCGAACGCGGAGGCGAACGCGGGGCTCGACGGGGACGAGCTCGTCGTCGAAGCGGCCTACGCGGACGAGGGCCCGACGCTGAAGCGCTGGCGCCCG
Organism: Gaiellaceae bacterium; assembly: GCA_035702645.1. Taxonomy (GTDB): domain Bacteria; phylum Actinomycetota; class Thermoleophilia; order Gaiellales; family Gaiellaceae; genus GMQP-bins7. The sequence goes on along the minus strand of DASSQE010000028.1, from coordinate 1,811 downwards.
CGCGCCCGCGGACGCGTGAACCGGATCCGCAAGCGCTCCTGCCACGTGACCATCGTCCTGGCGGAGGCCCCGGAGACCGTCTCGCCGCGTCGTCGCAGCCGGAAGGCGGCCGCGAAGGCCGAGGAGGCGCCGCCGAAAGCCGAGGCTGCCAAAGGGCCGAAGCGCAGAACACCACGACGGAAGAAGGAGGTTGCGGCCTGATGGGCCAGAAAGTGCATCCCGGCGGCTTCCGCGTGGGCGTCATCCACGCCTGGAAGTCCAACTGGTGGACGGGCAAGCGCGAGTTCTCGGAGTACCTGCTCGAGGACGTCCGCATACGCGAGCACATCCTCAAGAAGCTCTCGCACGCGGGGCTCTCCGACATCCTCATCCGCAAGGACAAGCAGCGGATCACGGTGGACATCTACACCGCGCGCCCCGGCATCGTGATCGGCAAGTCCGGCGTCGAGGTCGACGCGCTCCGCCGTGAGCTGCACGCCGTCACGAAGAAGAACGTCCACATCAATATCAACGAGATCAAGCGCCCGGAGCTCGACGCGAAACTCGTCGCGCAGTCCATTGCCGAGCAGCTCGAAAATCGCGTGAGCTTCCGTCGCGCGATGAAGCGCTCCCTGGCGTCGGCGATGCGCTCCGGCGCGCAGGGGATCAAGATCACTGCTGCCGGCCGCCTGACCGGCGGCGAGATGAGCCGCCGGGAGATGTACTCGGAGGGCCGCGTGCCGCTCCACACCATCCGCGCCGACATCGACTACGGCCTGGCCGAGGCGAGGACGACTGCAGGCGCGATCGGCGTGAAGGTCTGGATCAACAAGGGCGAGATCATGCCCGAGGGCTACGAGGGGACCGGCGGCCGCGACGCGCGCCTCGGCGACCAGGATCAGGCCCGGCGGCGGCGTGGCGCGTCGTCGGAGGGCCTCGGAGCCTCCCGCGAGGGGCGTGGGCGGACGGTGGACCGCGAGGGCCTCGGCATCGTTCCGCGCAGACGGCGCGGCGGTGGCCAGCGGCCGGGCGGTGGCCGGGGCGGCGCGCGCCCGCGTCGCGACACCGAGGCGACCGACGTGACCGCCGAGCAGCAGGCGGCTGCAGACACCGAGCAGACGGCCGCCGAGCAGACCGCTGCGGACGAGACTGCTGCGGAGCAGACGGCGGTCGAGCCTGACGCTCCTGCCACGGATGCGGCACTCGAGGCACCGGCCGAGACGGAGGGCGACGCCTGATGTTGATGCCGCGGAAGACCAAGTTCCGCCGCTACCACCGAGGTCGCCGCGCCGGCTACTCGAAGGGACAGACGTCGGTGCAGTTCGGCGACTACGGACTGAAGGCCCTCGAGACGGGTTGGGTCACCAATCGTCAGATCGAGGCCGCCCGTATCGCGGCCACGAGGAAGATCCGCCGCAGCGGGAAGGTCTGGATCAACCTCTTCCCGGACAAGCCGTACACGAAGAAGCCCGCCGAGACACGCATGGGCTCCGGCAAGGGTTCGCCCGAGGGTTGGGTCGCGGTCGTCAAGCCCGGACGGGTGATGTTCGAGCTCGCCGGCGTCGACGAGCCGCTCGCCAAGGAGGCGCTCCGTCTCGCCGGACAGAAGCTGCCGCTCAAGACGAAGTTCGTGAAGAGGGAGGCCGATCTCTTTGAAAGCTAAGGAGCTTCGCGAGCTCTCCGACGAGGAGCTCGACGAGAAGATGGCCGAGACACGCCAGGAGCTCTTCAACCTGCGCTTCCAGACGGCGACGGGCGTGCTCGAGAACAGCGCGCGGCTCCGCCATGCCAAGCACGAGATCGCGCGAATCCTGACCGTCAAGAACGAACGC
>DASSQE010000027.1:0-11461 GCA_035702645.1 Gaiellaceae bacterium | reverse complement strand
GGACGGCCTGAGGATGCACTACGTCGACGAGGGCGAGGGCGACGCCGTCCTCCTCCTGCACGGCGAGCCGACCTGGGCGTACCTCTACCGCAAGCTGATCCCGCCGCTCGCCGAGGTCGCGCGCGTCGTCGCTCCCGACTACTTCGGCTTCGGCCGCTCGGACAAGCCGACACGAGTCGAGGACTACTCCTACGACTTCCACTACCGCTCGATCGAGCGCCTCGCCGAGGAGCTCGACCTCCGCGCCGCCACCGTCGTCGTCCAGGACTGGGGCGGGCCGATCGGCCTCCGGCTCGCCGTCGAGCACCCGGAACGCGTCGGTCGGCTCGTGATCCTCAACACCGGGATCGGAGCCGGCAGGGCGCCCTCGCCCGAGTGGCTTCGCTTCCGGGACTTCGTTCGCCGCGTCGGCACCGAGCTCCGCGCGAGCCAGCTCGTCCGCCTTTCGTGCGTGAGCGATCCGCCGGACGCAGTGCTCGCGGGCTACGATGCGCCGTTCCCGACGCCGGAGTCGAAGGCAGGCGTCCTCGCGTTTCCCGAGCTCGTGCCGACCGAAGTCGACCACCCGTCGGCGGCGGCGATGCTCGAGGTTCGGGAATCCCTCACGCGCTGGGAGAAGCCGACGCTCGTCCTCTTCTCCGACTCGGACCCGATCTTCTCTCCCGCGGCGGCCGAGCGCCTCGCCGCGAGGATTCCGGGCGCCGGCCCCGCTGAGATCGTCGGGGGCGCGGGCCACTTCCTGCAGGAGGACAAGGGCGAGGAGATCGCAGCCCGCATCGTCCGCTTCCTCGCCGAGACGCCGTAGGGCTCAGGCCTAGTCGACGACCCAGGTGTCGCCGGAGTGGAGCAGCGCGCCGAGGTCGCCCTCCCCCGATCGCTCGCGGGCAGTCTCGAGCTGCTCGCTCATGAGGTCGTCGTAGACCTCGCGCTCGACGTCGCGGAAGACCCCGAGCGGCACGGCGCCGTCGATGTCGAACGTGAGGCGCGAGAGTGCAAACGCCAGGCTCGGCTCCCGGTGGCTCGCGTCATGGACGAGTAGTGCGTTCTCGTCGTCCTCGAGCGCCACGACCCGCGCCGACCCGTCGGCGTCCTGCACGACGCCCTTCTCTCCCTCGGAGCCGAAGCGGATCGGCTGACCGTGCTCGAGGTAGATGCGGTTGCCCTTGTCCTCGCGGACATAGTCGAAGGTGCCGTCGTTGTAGATGTTGCAGTTCTGGAGGATCTCGACGAACGCCGACCCGCGATGGCGCGCGGCCGCGCCCAGCACGTCGGTCAAGCCCTTCTTGTCGGTATCGATGGCGCGACCGACGAACGATGCCTCCGCCCCGATCGCCACGGAGAGCGGGTTGAACGGATGGTCAAGCGAGCCCATCGGCGTCGACTTCGTCACCTTCCCGAGCTCGGAGGTCGGCGAGTACTGCCCCTTCGTCAAGCCGTAGATCCGGTTGTTGAAGACGAGGATCTTGAGGTTGACGTTCCGACGCAGCGCGTGGATGAGGTGGTTGCCGCCGATCGAGAGCGCATCCCCGTCACCCGTGACCACCCAGACTGAGAGGTCGGGCCGCGTGACTGCGAGCCCCGTCGCGATCGCCGGAGCGCGTCCGTGGATCGAGTGCATCCCGTAGGTCTGGAGGTAGTACGGGAAACGGGCGGCGCAGCCGATCCCGGAGACGAACACGATGCGCTCGCGCTCGAGACCGAGCTCGGGCATGAAGCCCTGGACGACGTTCAGGATCGCATAGTCCCCGCAGCCAGGGCACCACCGAACCTCTTGGTCCGACTTGAAGTCCTTCGCCGTCAACACGGACTTGCCGTTTCCTTCGCTCATTCGTCCACCAGCGCCGAGATCACATCCGCGAGCTCGGCCGCCTTGAACGGTCGGCCGCGAACCTTGTTGTAGCCCGCTGCGTCGACGAGGAACTCGGCGCGGAGGAGCATGCGGAGCTGCCCGAGGTTGATCTCGGGCACGAGCACCTTCTCGTAGCGGCCGAGCACCTCGCCGGTGTTCCGGGGGAACGGGTTGAGGTGCTCGAGATGCGCCCGGGCAACGCTCCGCCCGGAGTCGCGGACTCTCCGCACCGCCGCGGCAATGGCGCCGTACGTCGAGCCCCAGCCGACGACGAGGGTGTCGGCACCGTTCGGGTCGTCGACCTCGAGCTCGGGAATGTCGGCGGCGATCCCGGCGACCTTCGCCGCGCGCAGCCTGACCATGAGGTCGTGGTTTTCGGGGTCGTACGAGACGTTTCCGGTCTCGTCCGCCTTCTCCAGCCCGCCGATCCGGTGCTCGAGCCCCGGCGTTCCCGGGATCGCCCACGGCCGGGCGAGCGTCTCCGGGTCACGCTTGTACGGGAGGAAGCCCTCGCCGTCGTTGGGCTCGCTCGCAAACTCTGTCGAGATGTCCGGGAGGTCTGCAACCTCCGGGATCCGCCACGGCTCGGAGCCGTTCGCGAGGTACGCGTCGGAGAGGAGGAAGACCGGCGTCCGGTACTTGATCGCAATCCTCGCTGCCTCGATGGCCGCGTGGAAGCAGCCGGCGGGGGTAGCAGCCGCGACGACCGGGACGGGGGACTCGGAGTTCCGGCCGTGCAGCACCATCAGCAGATCGGCCTGCTCGGGCTTCGTCGGCATGCCCGTGGACGGCCCCGCGCGCTGGATGTCCACGATCACGAGCGGGAGCTCGAGCGTTACGGCGAGCCCGACCGTCTCCGACTTGAGGACGATCCCGGGCCCGGCGGAGGTGGTGACCCCGAGCGAGCCACCGAAGGCGGCGCCGAGCGCCGCGCCCGATGCCGCGATCTCGTCCTCTGCCTGGAAGGTACGGACGCCGAACTGCTTCAGGCCGGCGAGCTCCTCGAGGATCCCCGAGGCCGGCGTGATCGGGTACGCGCCGAGGAAGAGGGGGAGACCGGAGAGCCTGCTCGCGGCGACCAAACCGTACGAGAGCGCCGTGTTCCCGGATATCTGCCTATAGGTGCCGGGCTCGACCCTCGCCGGCGCGACTTCGTACGAGACGGCGAAGTCCTCGGAGGTCTCGCCGTAGTTCCAGCCGGCCTTGAATGCCCGCGCGTTCGCCTCGGCGATCTCGGGCCTCCGCGCAAACTTCGCGTCGATGAACGCGAGCGTTCCCTCGACCGGACGGTGGTAGAGCCACGACATGAGCCCGAGGGCGAAGAAGTTCTTCGAGCGCTCCGCCTCGCGCGAGGTGATCCCGTCGATCTCCTTCAGCGCTTCCACCGTCATCGAGGAGAGCGCCACCGGGTGCACGTGGAAGTCGGCCAGCGCACCGTCGTCGAGTGGATTCGACGCGTATCCGGCCTTCTGGAGGTTGCGGTCGTTGAACGCGTCCGTGTTGACGATGATCGTCGCGCCGCGCGGCAGGTCGCCGACGTTGACCTTGAGCGCCGCGGGGTTCATCGCGACGAGCACGTTCGGCTGGTCGCCGGGCGTGAGGATGTCGTGGTCGGCGAAGTGCACCTGGAACCCGGAGACACCCGGAAGCGAGCCGGCCGGAGCGCGGATCTCCGCGGGGAAGTCGGGGAGCGTGACGAGGTCGTTGCCGAAGACCGCGGTCTCGCTCGTGAAGCGGTCGCCGGTGAGCTGCATGCCGTCTCCCGAGTCGCCGGCGAACCGAATGACCACCCGGTCGAGCTGCTCGACGGGCTTGCTCGTGGCCATAGCCGAGGTATAGCGGACGCAGCGGAGTGGGCGCACCCCCTCTCGGGCGACCTCACGGCGACTGCGATCGGGACGTCGTCGTCGTCTCGTGCTCGGGCTCGGGGCGATCGAGCGGCGAGTCCGACTCGAGAGGCTCGGTCGACGAGGTGGGTTCCCCGACCTCCGCGTCGCGCTCGACGACCGGACCCGCGAGGACCATCCCCGCAGCCCCCCACACGACGACCGCGATCCAGTGGACGCCGATGACGTCCGTCTGGAGCCCGAGGAAGAGAACGGCCGCGAAGGCGGCGGCGATCCATGCCTCTCGCCTCCAGAGTCCGCGGAGCAATGCGAGGCTCCACAGCACGAACGCGAGCAGCCCCGCGATGCCCGCGTCCACCCCGAGCTCCGTATACGTCGACTCGCCGGCCTTGATCTCGACACCGGTCCGCTTCGCGCTCACGCCGGTGTTCCCGAGCCCGTATCCCTGCGGGTGGTGGATCACCGTCCGCAGCCCGTCGCGCAGGTTGCTCAGGTGGCTCCGCGTCGAGGCGTCGTTGCCCGAGAACGGATCCGAGCTCGTGCCGGGATGCCGCTGGGCGTTCTCGCGCAGGAACGCGAGCTCGGCGGGCGTGTAGCTCGTCGACGGGCCGATCGTCGGGTAGGCGGCGACGAACACTGCCGCCGCGAGCACGGAGACGGCGGCCAGGATCGCCGGCGCCCACCGCCGCTGAGCGAGGGCGAGCAGGAGGAGCCCGAGCGCGAGCGCGGCGAACGCGGCGCGAGTGTGCGTGTACAGGAGGCCTGCGTAGAGCAGCGCCGCCAGCGGGACCGACCAGACGCGGTAGCGCCTGCTCGCGACGAAGACGAGGGCGACGACGAGCACGTACGCGCTCGCGAGGGGCGAGAGGAAGGTCGAGACGAGGCGCCGGATCGGATTGTCCTCGTGCCCGGTGTTGAACACCCAGTTCTCGGGCAGTCCGGAAAGACCCTCGTAGTGGAGCCCGAGCTGATCTCGGTACCAACCGGGCACTCCGGAGTCGCGCCAGGACTGGAGCGACACGAACGCGAGGTCGAGAAGGCCGATCAGAGCGACACCCGCAGCGGTCGCCGCGACGACCCAGCCCAGGCGGCCCGGCTTCCGCCAGAGAATGCCGAGGAGCCTCCCGACGGCATAGGCGCCGACCGGAAGGAGATGGTGGCGAACGGCGAGCAGTCGGCCTTCCGTTGTCGCGGCTCCGTCGAGCCAGGCCTGCGGGAGGATCGCGTAGACGACGACGATCGCGGCGTACAGGAGAGCGAGCACGTCCGCCGCGGAGACCGGCGGCAGCCGCCGCACCTTCCACGCGAGGACGAGGAACGCGAGCAGCAGGAGCGACTCCTTCCAGGCGGAGACGACGTCGAGCGCCCTCCCACGGACGCCGAGGTCCCAGAGCTCGGCCATCGCCGCGTTGTGCAGCGCGAGCCCGACGACGAGGACGAAGAACGCGTACAGCCCGAAGCGCTCGCCTCTAGTCAACGATCGCCACCAGCGTGAGCCCGAGATCGACGACGCGAACGCGGCCGGGGAAGAGCGCCGCGAGACTCCGTCGCGAGAGCAGGTGGATGTCCTCGGCCCAGCTCCTGCCGGTCGCACGGTACGCGCGACGTGCAACGGCGTCCGGCAGCCAATGGACGAGCGGGAGCCGCGTGTGCACCTCGAGCGGGAAGCGGCGGTTCGGGGTGGTCACGAACACCCGCTTGCCGACCCGCAGCGCCTCGGAGACGAACCGGCGCTGCTCCTCCCGTCCTCCCACGTGCTCGATGACCGCGTTCGAGAAGACGACGTCGAACGCACCGTCCTCGAACGGCAGCTCGAGCGCATCTCCCTGCACGTACGTGACCGCCGGGTACCGGGCGCGAAAGCCCGCGCCGTCGTGGAGGCCGAGCGCGGTGATCCGCTCCGGCCAGGGGTAGAGCTCCTCGAAGAAGTTGAGCGTCCCGCAGCCGACGCCGTCGCCGAAGCCGAGCTCGTCCGCGCCCACGTCGAGCACGGTCGTCTCGGCGGTCGGCGCGAGCTCGTCGAGGAAGAGCTGGAGCTTTCTCTTGCGAGAGCGCAGGGAGACGGAGTCGGCGAGACCCACGCGCGTAAGTATCCGTTCAGGCGTGGCGAGTACGCTCGCGTCGTGGTCGAGGCGACGCTCACGCCCCGCGGGCCTTACTCGCTGAAGCTGATCGCGCGCTCCGACGTCTGGGAGGCACGGCTCCCCGGCGACGCGTATGCGGTGGCGGGCCAGCGCCCCGACGGCACCGTGCTCGTGCGCGCGTCCTCGGAGCCTGCGCTGGAGCTCGCGCACTTCATGCTCGCGCTCGACGACGACACGAGTGAATTCCATCGCCGCTTCGCGCACGATCCACTCCTCGGCCCGTCGGTGCGGGCGCTCCGCGGGCTCCGCGTGCCGCGCAGGGCGACCGTCGCCCATGCCACGGTGAAGGCAGTCTGCGGCCAGCTCATCCAGTCGGGACGGGCGAGAGAGATCGAGCGCGCGATCCTCCGGGCGTGCGGTGAGCCCGCGCCGACGCGCGAGGCGATCGGGCGCCTCTCGCCGGCGAGGCTCTGCGCCTGCGGACTCGCCGCGAGCCGGGCCGCGACCCTGATCCGCCTCGCACGGACGATCGACCTCGAGGCGCTCAGAACTGCTCCGCCCGAGCGCTCGCTCGCCGTCCTCCACCGAGAGCGGGGGATCGGGCCCTGGAGCGTCGGCGTGATCGCGCTGCAGGGACTCGGCCGCTTCGACGTCGGCCTCGTCGCCGATCTCGGGCTGGTCAAGCTCCTCGCCTCGCTCCAAGGGCGCTGGCCGGAGCCCGGCGAGACCGCCGAGCTGCTCGCCCCGTACGAGGAGTGGCAGGGTCTCGCGAGCGTCTTCTTGCTCGCGGGCTTCAAGCGAGGGCTGGTTCCCGGGGCAAGCGCCGACCGGGCGCGCCAGGTTCAGCTGGCCGCCGGCCCAGCCGCCTGAGCCTGGTTCGAGCCCTATACGCGGATTCGCCGATGCGGCACGGAGGCGAGTCTGCGACCTTTGGACCGTCGAAGGAGGCACTCGTGAGCTCCGTCATGCATCCGCGGCACGGCGACTCGAGGTGGCGGCACGCGATCGGCAACTCCGAGGTCCGGGTGGCACTCGTCGCTGCCATTTGCCTGGTCGCCGAGGCGGTGATCGCCAAGAACGTGATCGACCAGGAGCTGGACTTCGTCAGCCAGTTCGCGCCCTTCTGGGTGTTCATCGCCTACCTGGTGAGTGGACTGCGCGACCATGCGAGCGAGATCTCGTTCATCGTGGCCGCCGTCCTCACCACCGTCGCCGTGCTCGTCTTGTACGCGCTGTAACCGGCCGTAGACTCCCACGATGGTCGATGCGCGCAAGATCGCCGTCCTCGGCGCCGGTCGCATCGGCGAAGCACTGATCTCCGGGCTGCTCTCGTCCGGCTGGCGCGAGCCGGAAGAGATCGCCGCGACGGCGCGACGGCAGGAGCGGATCGACGAGCTGCACGACCGCCACGGCGTCGAGGCGACGCTCTCGAACCACGACGCCGCCGCAGGAGCCGCGCTCGTGGTCATCTCCGTGAAGCCGCAGGACATCGACGCGCTCCTCGGAGAGATCGGCGGGCTGATCCTTCCCGAGCAGACCGTCCTCACGATCGCCGCCGCGGTCTCGACGGCGAAGGTCGAGGGACGGCTGTCGGACGGCGTCCCGGTCGTCCGCGCGATGCCCAACACCCCGTCGACCGTGCACGAGGGGATCGCGGGGCTCTGCGCCGGGGCACACGCGGGCGACGAGCACCTCGATCTGGCCGAGGAGGCGCTCTCGCACCTCGGGGCCGTCGTGCGCGTGCCCGAGAGCGCGCTCGACGCGATCACCGCGGTCTCGGGCTCGGGCCCCGCGTACTTCGCGCTCCTCGCGGAGGCGATGATCGAGGCGGGAATCCTCCTCGGCCTCTCGCGCGAGATCTCGACCCAGCTCGTCGTCCAGACGATGCTCGGGACGGCGAAGCAGCTCCGCGACGAGCGCATGCACCCGGTCGAGCTCCGCGAGATGGTCACTTCGCCCGGAGGCACGACGATCGCGGCGATCCGCGAGCTCGAGACGGCAGGAGTACGGGCGGCGTTCCTGAACGCGATCCAGGCCGCGATGGTGCGCGCGCGAGAGCTCGGCTCGGACGAGCGCTAGGCCGGCGGCAGCAGCGCCGACCTCGGGCCAACGGCGATCCCGCGCGGCTCGGCAAGCGCCTCGAGCGCAAGGACGGTGTCTGCGACGGGCACGTCCTCCAGGAACTCCCCGCGGGACTCGAAGTCCGCGAGCAGGCCCCGGATCGCGGCGTCGTACCCGTTCGCGTCGCCGGCCGCGAGGGCGACGAGGGCGTCGGCCACCGCAGTGGGAAAATCGTCGCGGTCGCGCAGCCTTGCTGCAAGTGGACTCGCCCGCTCGTCGCGGCCGAGCACGAGCAGCGCGAGGCCCGCCGCGTACCGTCCGATCGGGCTCGCAGACCGCTCGGCGTTCGCCGAGAGCCCCCACTCGGCATCGCGTGCAGCGCCCTCGAGGTCGCCGGCGACGAGCCGCGCCTTCATGGCCCCGATCGGCCTCCCCCAGCTGTCCGGCGGAGCGAGCGCCCAGCTCTCCCGGTAGCGCTCGGCGGCACACACGAGCCACGCACGTCCCTCATCCTGGTCGCCGCTCATGAGGAGCGAGAGACCCGCAGCCCAAGCTGCGTTCGCCATGCGAGTGAGCTGCCGCTGACGTTCGTCGGGATCGTCGGGAAGACGGGCCGCGCCGTCCTCGTACCGCTCCGCCGCGCGGCCCGCGCGTTCGGTCCAGGACGGCATCGCGTCACGAAGTATCGTCTCTGCGATGCCGCGCGCCCTCCGCGAGGTCGTCTACGTGGACGGCGTCCGCACGGCCTTCGGCCGAGCCGGCGAGAAGGGCCTCTTCTGGAAGACACGGGCCGACGACATGGTCGTCAAGCTCGTCCGCGAGCTCCTCCGGCGGAATCCCGGGCTCGCGCCCGAGCGGATCGACGACGTCGTCCTCGCCGCGAGCGCGCAGGTCGGCGACCAGGGGCTGACGCTCGGCAGGGGCGTCGCGCTCCTCGCAGGCCTGCCCACGACCGTCCCCGGATTCGCGGTCGACCGCATGTGCGCCGGCGGGCTGACCGCTACCACGTCAGGCGCAGGAGAGATCGCGATGGGCGCGGCCGACGTCGTGCTCGTCGGGGGGGTGGAGCACATGGGTCACCACCCGATGGGCGCCGAGGTCGACTTCAACCCGCGCTTCTTCGCCGAGCGCCTCGTCGACGAGTCCGCCGCGGTAATGGGCCAGACGGCCGAGAACCTCCACGACGCCTTCCCGCACCTGACGCGCGAGGACGCGGACGCCTACGCGCTCGCCTCCCAGCAGAAGTCCGCTCGGGCATGGGACGAGGGCGTCATGGACGAGATCGTCGTCCCCATGTCCGTGTTCACCGACGAGGGCTGGACCGTCGCGGCCCGCGACGAGTTCCTCCGCCCGGACACGACGCTCGAGGGACTGGCCGGCCTGCGCACGCCGTTCCGGGCGGGCGGCCGGGTCACCGCTGGGAACTCGGCCGGGCTCACCGACGGCGCCACGGCGGCGCTCATCGCGTCGGAGAAGGCGGCCGCCGAGCACGGGCTGTGGCCGCAGATGCGTCTCGTCGGCTTCGCGTACGCCGGCGTCGAGCCCGAGCTCATGGGGCTCGGGCCTGTTCCGGCAACCCACAAAGTGCTCGAGCGGGCCGGGCTCGGCGTCGACGACATCGACCTCTTCGAGCTCAACGAGCCGTTCGCCGTCCAGGTGCTGACCTGGTGCGACGGAGTAGGTGTCGCTCGCGACGACCCGCGCCTCAACCCGTACGGCGGCGCGATCGCCTGCGGTCACCCGCTCGCCGCAACCGGCGTCCGGCTGATGGCGCAGCTCGCACGCGGTTTCCGCGACCGCCCGGACGCGCGGTACGGCCTGACCGCGCTCTGCATCGGCCTCGGCATGGGCGCGGCCCTCCTCTGGGAGAACCTCGACCGTGGCGACTAACCCGACGGTCTTCAAGCTGCAGCGCCTGGACACCCGCGTCGGCCCCGTCGCGCTCGTGACGATGGACAACGGCGAGAGCTGGGAGAAGCCCACCACGTTGGGCGCGGATGCGCTCCGCTCGCTCGACGAGGTCAGCGGCCGGCTCCGCACGCGTGACTGGCGAGGCCTCCTCCTCACGGGCAAGCCGTTCGTCTTCGTCGCCGGCGCGGACATGAACGAGTTCGGGGACATCAGCGCAGAGCGGGCGCGCGAGGGCGGCCGCGCCGGGCACGAGCTCTTCGGCCGGCTCCGCGATCTCCCCTTTCTGACCCTCGCCGCGATGAACGGCGCAGCGGTCGGCGGAGGCGTCGAGATCGCACTCCACTGCGACTACCGGACGATCTCGTCCTCGGTGCGGCACTTCGCCTGCCCCGAGGTCCTGCTCGGGCTCATTCCCGGCTGGGGCGGGACGCAGCTCGTCCCGAAGCTCGTCGGAGCCGAGAGAGCGGTGACGTTCGTGGTCGAGAACCCGCTGCGCCAGAACCGGATGCTGACCGGCCCGCAGGCGTACGAGGCCGGCTTCGCCGATGTGCTGCTCGAGCCGGTCGAGTTCCTCGACCAGTCGCTCGCGCTCCTGCTCGAGAAGGTCGAGGAGGGCGGAGGGAAGCGTCGACCCGACCACGACCTCTCCGACGCAGCGGAGGTCTGCCGCAAGGCGCGTGCCCGACTCGAGGGCCAGGTCCACGGCGGTGCTCCCGCGCCGTATCGCGCGCTCGACCTCATCGAGGGCGCGGCGACGTGGTCGCTCGAAGAGGGCTACGCCGCGGAGGAGGACGCGCTCGCGGAGCTGCTTCCAAGCCCGCAGGCGCAGGCGTCCCTGTATGCGTTCGACCTGGTGGAGCGGCGAGCCAGGCGCGGCGTCGGGATCCCGGAGGTCGAACCGCGCCCGGTCGCGAAGGTCGGGCTCGTCGGCGCGGGCTTGATGGCGCGCCAGCTCGCGCTGCTCGCGTTGCGCCGACTGGAGCTCCCCGTGGTCCTCCGCGATCTCACGGACGAGCAGGTGGAGGATGCCCTTCGGTGGATCCGAGGCGAGCTGGACGAGCTCGTCGGCCGCGGCCGCCTCGGCGAGGCGAAGGCGCGGTTCCTCGGCTCGCTCGTCTCCGGCGGAACCGACTGGGAGATCTTCGACGGCTGTGATTTCGTGCTCGAGGCGATCTTCGAGGAGCTCCCCGCGAAGCAACAGGCGTTCGCCGAGCTCGAGCGCGTCGTCTCGCAGGAGTGCGTGCTCGCAACGAACACGTCCTCCCTCTCGGTCACGGCGATGGGCGCCGACCTCGAGCACCCCGAGCGCGTCGTCGGGATGCACTTCTTCAACCCGGTCGCCGTGCTCCCGCTGGTCGAGCTCGTCCGCACGCCGTGGACGGACGACGTCACGCTCGCGAGCGCCTGGGACGTGACGGGGAAGCTGAAGAAGCGAGGCGTGCTCGTACGCGATGCGCCGGGTTTCGTCGTCAACCGGCTGCTCGCGCGCCAGAGCTCGGTCGTCACCGACGCGCTCGACCACGGTTCGAGTGTCGAGGACACGGACGAGGCGGTGCTCCGGCTCGGCGTCCCGATGGCGCCGTCCGTGCTCCTCCAGCTCGTCGGGCCGAAGGTCGCGAACCACGTCAGGCACACGCTCCACGCCGCATGGCCCGATCGCTTCGCGCTCTCGCCGACCCTCGAGAGCCTCGCCGAGGGCGGGGAGCCGG
>DASSQE010000026.1:0-3104 GCA_035702645.1 Gaiellaceae bacterium | reverse complement strand
GGGGGCGCGTCAGCCGCTGCACCGAGGAGACACGGAGGCCCGAGCGCTCCACGCGACGGATCGCGGACACCAGCCGTTGCAGGTCGCCGTTCGCGGCCGATCCGAGCTCCGTTCCGAGGATCTCCCCGGCACGAACTGGAGCTGCGCCGGGCCCGGATGCGGGAAGGGTGCTGTCGATTTGGATGGGTCTGCCGCCGAGATGGCGCGCGAGCAGGTAGCCCGTGATCGAGAACCCGTCTCGCGGCGCGAGGTACTCGAACGGGCCGGTGACGTGGTCCTCGGCTTTCTGGCTTCGGAGTTGCCTCCGTGCCTCGAACCAGGACGCGACACCGGTCGAGGAGAGCACCGGAAGCGGGTCGAGGCCCGCTTCCTCCAATCTCCGGACGTCGCGAGGAGTCAGCGGTCCCGAGACGGCTGCGGACGCCCGGAAGTGATCCCTCCGCGCGATCGGCGCAAGCGCGAGGAGCGCCTGCCGATTGCCGCGTACGACGAGCGCAACCGCGTGTAGGGACGGCGAGACCGCCGTGCTCTCCGGAAGCGCGAGCGCTTCGGCGACCACCGGATACGTCGCGTCGCTCGCCAGGAGGACGAACAGTGCGACCGTGAGCGCCGCGGTCGCGCCCATGACGCGCGCGAGCCTCGCCCGCATCGTCGCCGTCACCCGTGGCACGGCTGCGAGGACGAGCGTCGCCGCGTCGACGTGGTGCCGCTGCCGCGCGATGCGCTTGTCGCCTGCCGCGACCAGTGCAGTCCGGAGCTCTTCCGGCGAACGGGCGTAGGCGGCCAGGCCGAGCGCGGACATGCGTCGCGCGAGGAGCGGCGCATGACCGGACAGTACGCCGTAGGCGACGATCGGGCATCCGCGCGCGAGCGCCTCCAAGCACGTGACCCCACCGGTCGAGTGCACGAGGACGTCGGCGGCCGCGAGCAGCTCGCTCATGTTCTCGATGAACCCGAGCACGCGCACGCGCGGCTCCTCCCGGAACGCCTCCTCGAGCCGCGCACGAGCCTCCTCGTCACGCCCCGACAGGCAGACGACGAACGCGTCGTCGATCTCGAGGGCGGTCAGCGCAGCACCCCGGAGATCTCCGACCGCCCAGCCGCCGCCCGAGACCACGACGATCGTGCCCGAGCTCGGGAGCCCCAAGGCGCTCCGCGCCGCGATCGCTGACCGGGGAACGTGGAACGCATTCGACACGAGGGGGGACACGAGCCGGGCGCTGCCCGGTCCTGCGACGCGCTCGACGTCCGGAACGAGGCTCTCGTGCATGACCAGGTGCAGGTCGGCACCTTTGTCCGCCCACAGCTCGAGGCCTGCGAAGTCGGTGATCGGGGCACACACCGGCACGCGCACCTTGCCGCGGAGCCGCAGGCATCCGAGGACGGTCGTCGCGGGCGGCCAGGTCGACACGACCACGTCGGGACGAATGCTGCGCACGAGCCGCAGGAGCGCCTTCGACGCCGTGAGCGACAGCACCGCCCGCGCCGCGACACGACTGACACGGCTCCGGTGGAGCACGGCGAACAGCGAGCCGAAGAGCCAGGGAGCGGTCTTCAGCTGCCAGCGGTACGCGTCGTGGAGGAACCAGCGGACCGGCCGGCGCAGGGCCGGGAGGACGTCGCAGACGATCACCTCTGCGCCCTCGTGCTGCCGGCGGATGTCCTCCGACAGCGTTCGAGCGGCGGCGACGTGTCCCTCTGCAACGGGGGCGGTCAGGACGAGCACGCGGATGGCCCGGCGCGTCGCGTTCCACGGGTGCTGTCCTCCGTCCGGGCGATCCTCGTCAGGACGACGCACGTCGTCTGGACCGATCGGCGGGGCGAACATCGGCAGACAGGATAGGAGCGAACGGACCGACGCGTGTCGCTTGCGTAGGCTCACGCGCGTGAGGGCGGGAGTGTCGGGCCGGTGAGCGCGGAGGTGGTGACCGTCGTCGTGCTAGGCCTCGGGTGCGCCGCCAATCCGTGGGGGATCATGATCGCCGTCCTCCTGCTCGACGCGAGACGAGGACACGGCATCGTGTGGACGTACGTCGTTGCCTGGGTGACCGCGATCTCGGTCGTCTTGGCCGTTCTCCTCTCGAGTCTCGGTGCATTGTTCGCCGCCGGCTCGGACGACGCCTCGAGCGCCGCGTCGATCATCGAGCTGGTCCTCGGCGTGGCGCTCCTCACCTGGGGAGTCGTCCGCATTCGGCAGGCGCGGCAGGAAGCGGGGACGACCTCGGCCGGAGCGCCCGCGCGCGAGCTCCCACGCTGGCTGCGCGCGATCGAGAACCTGTCCTACCCGGCCGCGTTCCTGCTCGGGATCTACTCCGCGACGTACCCCTTCGTCATCGCTGCCTCGACCGAGATCCTCAAGGCGGACGGAGGCTCGGGCGAGATGGCCGCCCTCGCGCTCCTCTTCGTCGCGCTCGGCTCGTCGAGCGTCGTCCTCGTAGCTGCGCTCGGGACGTTCGCGCCCGATCGTTCCGGCGCCTATCTCGCGCGCATGCGGATGTGGCTGACGCTCCACAATCGCGCCGTCATCACGGCGATCCTGCTCGTCTTCGGCGTGTCGCTCGCCGTTCGCGGAGCGAGCGGCCTCGCCTGATCGAGCGCTGCGTTTCCGCTCGCCTCAGTACCGGGGCTTCGGGGACATGATCGCCCCGATGATCCAGAGGAGCGGGATGAGGAACCCGAGGACGAAGAGCACCCAGTGGCGGTTCCGGACGGTGAGCACTCCCGCCGTGATCAGCAGCACCAGGTAGATGATCCCGAGCCCGCCGTACAGCCAGACCGTTGCGATCAGCGGCATCGATCGCCCTCCCTTTCGATAGACGTGGCCGGGAAGCATCGCGGCACCCTCGGACGACCGAGCCTCCCTGCACACGGATCGGGGGCGCACCGCCGCAGACGGCGGCACGCCCCCGCGACGCGGTCCAGCCTCAGCTGAACCGCTTCGGGAACTGCTGGATGATCCCGGCGGTCAGCATGTCGGCCATGCCGAGGATCTCGCGATGGACCGCGTCGTACGCCGCGATGTCCGCAGCCCACTTGCCCTGCAGGCGCGAGACGGCCTCCTTCGTGGTCAGATCGAGGTGGTTCTTCATCATCGCCCGCGTCAT
>DASSQE010000025.1:0-4129 GCA_035702645.1 Gaiellaceae bacterium | reverse complement strand
AAGATCCCGAAGATCCGCCGGCGCCTGCAGACGCTCCACGACGTCGGGCTCGACTACATCAAGCTCGGTCAGCCGGCGACGACGCTCTCGGGCGGCGAGGCGCAGCGCGTCAAGCTCGCGGCCGAGCTCTCGAAGGTGGCGACCGGCAGGACGCTCTACATCCTCGACGAGCCGACGACGGGGCTGCACTTCGCGGACATCGAGAAGCTCCTCGAAGTGCTTCAGCGCCTCGTCGACTCGGGGAACACGGTGCTCGTGATCGAGCACAATCTCGACGTGATCAAGCAGGCGGACTGGATCGTCGACCTCGGCCCCGAAGGCGGAGACGAGGGCGGAGAGGTCATCGCGGTCGGGGCGCCCGAGGACGTCGCAGAGGTCGAGGACTCCTCGACCGGGCAGTTCCTGCGCGGTGTGTTGGCCGCGCCGGCGGCCGCAGCCGCATAGCGGCCTGGATCACTGCAGCTCGACCGTCGGCGAGCCCGTGTCCTTCGCGCCCTTGCGGAGCTCGTCGCGGGCGGCGTGGGCCATCTCCACGTACTTGTCGTGGAAGGCAGTGAGCTCGGGCTCGGACAACTCCTCGAGATCGAGGAGCGCGTTGTGGGCTCCCTCGAGCGAGCGGATGATCTCGTCGAGCTTGATCTGAACGGCCGCGCCATCGCGGTTCTGCGTGTTCTGGATGAGGAAGACCATGAGGAACGTGACGATCGTCGTCGCCGTGTTGATGACGAGCTGCCACGTGTCGCTATAGCCGAAGATCGGTCCGCTGACGATCCAGACGAGGATGACGAGCGTCGCGAGGGCGAACGCGAGCGGGTGACCCGTCCAGCGCGCGGTCTGTTTGGAGAAGCGGTCGATGAACGATGTTCGGTTCGTACGAGAAGCAAAGCTGCCTTGCCGGACGACCTCCGCTCAGGCCGGTGCGCCTACGGTGTCGCGGGCGCGATCGATCCGCTCGAGCCACGGCGCCGCATCGAGCTGCTCGAAGATCTCGCGGGACTCCTCGAGCGACGACTCGTTGCCGCTGAGCTCGCCATGCTCGAGGAGCGTGACCGCGAGCCAGAAGGGGATGCCAATCTCGCGGAAGCGCTGTGCGGCGGCTTCGAGCTCCGCGGCGTCGCCGCCGAGCCGGCCGCGGAATCGGTGCATCTGCGCGTCCAGGAGCGGCGGCCGCCGGCCGGGCGGGATCGCCTCGAGCCGTCCGAGGAGGTCCTCGGCCCTCGCGCGATCGCCGAGCTCGAGCGCAGCCTCGAGTGCGTCGACCAGCCCTTGCTCGACCGCCTGATGCGAGATCCCGTGTGTCTGGATTCCGTCCTCGAAGTGGAGGCCGGCGTCAAGGGCGTCCCGAGCGCGACCCTCGGTGCGGGCGATCGCCGCCACCGCGCCGAAGTAGCACACGCGCTCCTGGACGTCGGTCGTGTCCTCGATGCTCGAGAACTGGGAAAAGAGGCGTCGTGCCTCGTCGAGATCGCCGCGATTGAGGTAGATCTCGAGCGGCCCGGTGAGCAGGCTCAGGTACATCCCACCGGCGCGCGCTTGTTCCTCCGTGAGCTCGGCCATGACCTCGAGCGCCTCGTCCCAGCGTCCGAGCATGAAGAGGGCGTAGGTGCTCTCTGCCAGGATCGACCACTCGTTCGGCCGGTTCCCGAGCCGCCGGGCGAGGGCGAGCGCGTCGTCCAGGTACCCGAGCGCGTCCTCGTACCGATCGCGGTGGAAGGCGTTGTCCGAGAGCAGGAAGTACGACATCCCGGCCCGCTCGACCAGGCCGTGCTCGAGGGCGATCGCGAGCTGCTGCTTGACGAGCGCGATCGTCTCCTCCATGTGGCCCCGGCCGTGCGCGACGAACGCCTTCGCCCCGAGGGCGGTCGCCAGCGCTTCGGGGTGCCCGTACGCCTCAGCGAGATCGAGAGCGAGCTCGGCGCGTTCCGTGGCGCGCTCGCGGTCTCCGCCCGTGAAGTACGCCATCGCCAGCCGTCCGGCGACGAGCGCGAGGTCGTTGTCGGGCTCGTCTTCGGAGAGGATCTCGAAGGCCCGCTCCAGGCGCGCGAGTGCCTCGTCGAGCCGGCCCGTAAAGCGCTCGAGGATCGCGAGTCGAGAGGAGGCGAGCGCAGCCGCGTGCGTGTCGCCCTCCTGCTCGTAGAGCTCGATCGCTTCCTCGAGCATCCGGCGCGCCGCATCGGCGTCGCCGGCATGTCTCGCCATGTCACCCGCACGAGCGGTGAGGTCGGCCCTCCCGGACCGGTCTGCGGTCAGACCTGCGGCCTGCTCGAAGTAACGCCTCGCCTCAGCGGCCGCTGCGAGCGACTCGGCACGCTCGCCGGCCCGCACGAGCGTCGCCTGTGCTTTGCCCCTCGTCTCGGTCGCATCGTCCGCGTCGGGGACGGCAGCGTCGGCCGCCAGGTAGTGCGAGGCGATGACCTCGACGACCTCGTCCTCGTCGGCGGCGAACGACGTCGAGAGGTACTCGGCGGCGGCAAGGTGCCGTGTGCGGCGCTCGCGCCGCGACAGCGTCTCGTAGGCGACGTGACGCACGAGGTCCTGGAGGAACCCGTACTGCCCGTGCTCGGGTGAGGTCGGATCGGCCTGGACGCCGAGGACCTCCTTGCGCACGAGTGAGCTCAGGAGCGGCTCGAGCTCGGCTTCCTGCAGGCGAGCGACGGCAGCGAGCGCCTGGCGCGTGAACGTCTTCCCTACGACTGCCCCGTCCTGGAGCAGCCGGCGTTCCTCGTCGGGCAGGGCGTCGAGGCGGGAGGCGACGAGCCCGTGCAGGGTCTCTGGTACGTCGAGCGAGGGGATCTCGCCCGTCGGGCGGTAGACGGCTCCCTCCTGAACGAGGAGGCCGCGATCGAGCAGCATCCGCACGGTCTCGACCGCATACAGCGGCACGCCCTCGGCACGCCCGAGGATCTGCTCGCGGAGCTCCGCGGGCAACCCGGGGACGAACCCGTCGAGGAGCTCGCCCATCGCGCCCTCCGAGAGAGGGTCGAGATGGAGCGACGTGAAGTTGCGGTGGCCGGCGCCCCAGCTCGGACGCTTCTCCATCAGCTCCGGACGAGCGAGCGTGAGCACGAAGAGCGGGCTCGAGCGCGACCAGTCGATCAGGTACTCGACGAAGTCGAGCTGACTCTCGTCCGCCCACTGCATGTCCTCGAAGACCAGGACCGTCGGGTACACGTCGGCCAGTCGCTCGAAGAAGAGGCGCCAGGCGGCGAAGAGGTCGTGGCGCTCGTGGGCCTCGTGCTCGCTCCCGATGGCGAGCAGGTGCGTCAGCATCGGCTCGACGAACCGCCGCTCCGCGGAGTCGAGGATGTGCTCGTCGAGCGTCGCCTCGAGCTTGGAGCGGGCGGTCGCGTCGTCGTCGTCCTCGGAGATGCGAGCGCGCATGCGGACCATGTCCGCGAGCGCCCAGTAGGTGACGCCTTCCCCGTAGGCGAGACAACGGCCGCGATGCCAGTAGATGGTGTCCGCGAGGCCGTCGAAGTACTTGTAGAACTCCCAGGCGAGTCGGGACTTGCCGATGCCGGCGATGCCCATCGCGGACACGAGGTGGGCCGTGCGCTCGTCGGCGGAGGCGTGGAAGAGCTCCTTGACGAGGCGGAGCTCGCGGTCGCGCCCGACGAACGGCGGCTCGAGCCCCGTCGACTTGAGCGCGCCCTGTCTCCCCGAGACGACCCGCAGCGCCCGGTGGAGGGGAACTGCCTCCTCCTTGCCCTTGAGCTCGTGCGTCCCGGCGTCCTCGTACGCGATCGTCGGCTCGCTGGCGCGCTTCGTCGGCTCGCCGACGTAGACGGTGCCGGGCTGCGCCGTCGCCTGGATCCGCGCGGCGGTGTTGACGAGGTCGCCCGCGACCATGCCCTGGCCCTCGGCTCCGAGCGTGACGGCGGCCTCGCCGGTGAGGACGCCGGCGCGGGCGGCCAGCTCCGGCGCTCCCACCTCGTCCCCGAGCGAAGAGACCGCAGCGACCAGGTCGAGCGCTGCGCGGACGGCGCGCTCGGCGTCGTCCTCGGTCGCCGTCGGCGTCCCCCAGACGGCCATCACCGCGTCGCCGATGAACTTCTCGACCGTGCCGCCGTACAGCTCGATCAGCCGCCGGCAGGTGTCGAAGTAGCGGGAGAGGAGCTCGCGGACCTCC
>DASSQE010000024.1:0-14810 GCA_035702645.1 Gaiellaceae bacterium | reverse complement strand
CCCGGCTCGTCTTCGGGAATCTGCACGAGGTCGCCGAGACCGAGCTCCGCATAGCGCGCAGCGGCTTCACGGCGGAGGCGAGTCCACTCGTCCAGGCTCTCGAGGAAGATGCGCAGGACCGCGGCCTGGATCTCGTCGAGGCGCGAGTTGTAGCCGACGTGCTCGAACGTCTTCTTCGCCTTCGAGCCGTGGAAGCGGAGCAGGCGGATCCGCTCGCCGAGCTCCTCGTCCATGACCGCGATGAGGCCGCCGTCGCCGAAGGCGAAGAGATTCTTCGTCGGGTAGAAGCTGAAGGTCGAGGCGATCCCGGTGCGGGCGATGTCCGGCGAGCCGAACGCCTGCGCGGCATCCTCGAGGATGGGGACGCCGAGCGCCGCGAGCTCGGCGAGCGGCGCGGGCCGGCCGAAGAGGTGCACGGGGACGATCGCCTTCGTCCGCTCGGTGATGCGAGCAGCCACGTCCTCGGGATCGAGGTTGAGCGTGGCGAGATCGATCTCCGCGAACACCGGTGTCGCACCGCGTTGCGCGATCGACTCCGCGGTGGCGTAGAACGTGAAGGCCGGACAGATCACCTCGTCGCCGGCTCCGACGCCCATCGCGTCGAGCGCGAGCACGATCGCGTCCGTCCCGTTGGCGACGCCGATCGTCTGCGGGACGCCCAGGTAGACGGCCGCCTCCTCCTCGAACGCCGCGACGTTCGGGCCGAGGATGAAGCTCCCGGACTGGATCACTCCGTCGATCGCCTCGCGGAGGCGCGGGAGGAGCGGCGCGTACTGCGCCTTGACGTCGATCAGGGGGATTCCGCTCACGAGGACCGCGCCGAGTGTAGCGAGGCGCCTTCGTGTTCCCCGTCAGCCGGCGGAGTCCTCGGCGGCCCGCCGACGCCGTCTGAGACCGCGCACGACGAGCCAGGCGATCCCCGCGACGACGGCGAGGACGACGAGGTAATCGAGGTAGTTGAACGCATGGTGGAGCTTCGTCCAGTTCTCGCCTGCGGCATAGCCGGCGGCCGCGAACGCGAAGCACCAGATGGCAGCGCCGGCGAGCGTCAGGAGCACATAGCGCACGAACGGGACCTCGAGCACACCCGCGGGGATCGAGATGAACGAGCGGACGATCGGCGTCAGCCGGCCGAGGAATACGGCCCACCCCTCCCAGCGCGCGAACCAGCGCTCCGCGCGGTCGAGGCGCTCCTCGTCCAGATGGAGCCAGCGGCCGTGGCGCTCGAGGTACGGGCGCCCACCGTAGAGACCGATGGCCCAGCCGCCGATCGCGCCGAGCGTGTAGCCCAGGGTCCCGGCGAGAGCGACGGCGACGTAGGCGGCGAAGCCGGAGTCGATCGTGTGCCCGAAGAGGACGACGTCCTGGCCGGGGAACGCTCCCGCCGCGAGCGCACCCGCGTAGATCATCACGACCTCGCTCGCCGCCGGGAAGACGGCGTCGATCATCGAGAGGACGAAGACGGCGTAGAGGCCGTGATCCCCGATCGCGGTCGTGACGGCGTCCGTGATGCCGCCGGTGACCGAGGCGACGAGCACGGCGGGAGTGTAGATACAGGCCTGGCCGGCGCTACTTGGAGCCGGCGATCCGGCGCACGGTGAGGGGCGCCGCCAGCACGACCGAGCCGAGCTCGTTCGTCGCGGTGACGCCGATCAGGTAGCGGCCGCCGGTGGCGAGCTTCCCGCTCCTCAAGCGGCCGTTCCAGGAGATCGTCTGCGGCCCTGCCTCGTACCGTGTCGAAGCGAGCGTGCGGAGCGGGGTGCCGTCGACCGTCTCGAGCACGACCTTGACCTGCGCGGCCCGGGCCTGCGTCCACTTGACGGCGAGCGAGCGTCCCCCGGGAGGAAGAGCGAGCGTCTTCGGCGCGACCTGGAGGAAGCCGAGCGTCGAGTTGACCGCGAACTTGCGGGTCGCGGTCGAGGCGAGGCCCTGGTCGTCCGTCGCCGAGACGGTGAGCGTCCAGCGTCCCTCTGCAGGCGCCGGAGTGGTCGGCGGCGGGGGCTGTCCCGGTGGCGTCGTGACCTGCGGCGGGAACGGCACCTGGTACGTGCCCGGCTGATCCTGCGACGCCTGCTGGTAGGCGGCCGCCCCGTCGGGACCGGTCAGCGTGACGGTCGCGTTCGAGGGGCGGACGACCTTGAAGGCGAGCGTCTCCGTGTCGTCGATGCCATCGCCATTCGGAGACACGACCGCGGCAGACGGCGGTGCCGCGTAGACCCCGGTGTACGTGAGCAGGAGCGCATCGGCGACGCGCCGCTCCTTCCCATCCGAGGGGCTGTTGAGTACGGTGCCGTCGAAGGCCATCGTGGTCGAGCCCCCGCTGTCGAGCGCCATCCCCTGCACTGCTCCGAGCCGCACGAGGGTCTGCGCGAGCTCGAAGTTCGTCATCCCCACCGAGTACCCGGGCTGCCGCCCGTCGGTGGTCAGGAGGAGGATGCTTCCGTCCGCGGTCTGGCCGACGGCCGTGCGTGGGTCGCGGGGCGCGATCTGCGACGTCGTGAAGGCCTCGTTCGCCCGGTAGACGGGCTTGCGATTCCGGACGAGGATCGGGCCGCCCCCGATCGCGTCCGAGATGGTCGACCAGTTCGGCTGCAGGATCAGCCGTACCGTCACCGTTGTCCCGACCGGCGCCTCGGTCTGCAGTTTCGCCGCCGCCGCTCCGCGTGCGACGAGCACCGCCGTCCCGGGCGCGACCGCGATAGGCCCGTCCTGCGCGACGCTGACGACCGGCGCCGCCAGGTCGGCGTTCGGCGTGGCCGCCGGGAACGGGGAGAGCACGAGCGCGAGCGAGCCCGCGATCTTCGGGGTCGCGCGGCCCCAGTCACTGGTGAAGAGCGAGATCCCGTTCTTCCCAGGCGGCTTGTTCAGGAAGTTCAGCGTCCGCCGCTGACCGAGGCCTCGCACCGTTCCGTGCAGGCTGATCCGTCGCACGTCGAGCGTCCCGTCGAGCGAGACGCCCGCGGTCGAGCGCGCCGCGTTCGGCGCCGTCACGAGGACGCCGTCGCGCAGCAGCATGCCGCTGGGATGGCCGTCCGCGAAGTTGAAGAAGTCGCCGTTCACGCCGACGGTCGTCGCCTGGGTGGAGAGCCGCCGCTCCATCGACGACACCGTCTCCCGACCCGTGACCGTTCCGTTCGAGAGGACGGGGCTCAGCCGATACAGCCCGACCGGGCGCGGCCCCTTGACGACGTGGACGGCCACCGGGCCGTGCGGCGTGAACTGAACCGTGTCCTGATACGTGACGCCCGTGAAGAGCTGCGTGGTCTGCGCGCCGGCAGTGCCGGCGAAAGCGAGTGCGAGAGCGGCGGCGACCGATCCGGAGAGAGCGGCGAGGCGAAGCACGGCCGATCGAGGCTAGCTGAACCGGAACTGCCGTTTTGCAGGCTCTTACAGGATTCGTACAGCCGGAGGCCCGCTCAGCCCGGCTCGCCCTCGCCGCTCGCGAGCGAGCGGGCGACCTGCGAGAACTCGGCCAGCGCCGCCTCGAGATCCTCGACGATCTCCTGTGCGATCACGTCGGGCGGCGGCAGGTTCTCGAGATCCTCGAGCGATTCGTCGCGGAGCCAGACCAGGTCGAGACTGACCTTGTCGCGCGCGATGAGCTCGTCGTAGGAGAACCGCCTGAAGCGCTCGGACTCGGCTCGCTTGCTGCGATTCTCGGCCGAGTAGGCGTCGACGAAGCCCTGCAGGTGCTCGCGCCGGAGCGGGTTCTGCTTGAGCGTGAAGTGCTCGTTCGTGCGCAGGTCGTAGACCCAGAGCTCGCGCGTCCAGGGCGTCTCCGAGGCTGGCTTGCGGTCGAAGAAGAGGACGTTCGCCTTCACCCCCTGCGCGTAGAAGATCCCGGTCGGGAGCCGCAGGAGCGTGTGCACGTCGCACTCGGCGAGGAGCTTTCTCCGCACCGTCTCGCCCGCCCCGCCCTCGAAGAGGACGTTGTCGGGGACGACCACCGCGGCTCGCCCGCCGATTGCCAGAAGCGTCCGAACGTGCTGGACGAAGTTGAGCTGCTTGTTCGAGGTCGAGGCCCAGAAGTCGTCGCGGACGACGACGAGGTCCTCCCGCTCGACCTCGCCTTCGTCGGAGACGAACGTCATCGACGACTTGCGCCCGAAGGGCGGGTTCGTGAGCACCAGCTCGAAGCGCTCGTCCGGAGCAGCCTTGAGCGCGTCGTCGACCGTGATCGGGCTCTCGTGCTCCTCGTCGCCGATCCCGTGCAGGAGGAGGTTCATCACGCAGAGCCGCGCCGTGTTGTCGACGATCTCCCAGCCGCGGAGGGCGTCGAAGCGGAGGAAGCGCTTCTGGTCAGGGTCAAGCGGGTAGTTGCGCGCGATCCACTCGTGCGCGGCGAGGAGGAAGCCGCCGGTGCCGCAGGCCGGGTCGCAGATGCGGGTCCCCGGCTCCGGCTGCATCACGTCGACGATCGCGCGGATCAGTGCCCGCGGCGTGAAGTACTGGCCTGCCCCCGACTTCACGTCCTCGGCGTTCTTCTCGAGCAGCCCCTCGTACGCGTCTCCTTTGACGTCCGCGTCGAGCGCGAGCCAGGTCTCGCGGTCGATCAGGTCGACGACGAGCCGGCGGAGCTTCGCCGGGTCCTGGATCCGGTTCTGCGCCTTGCGGAAGACGACCCCGAGCATCCCCGAGCCCTTCCCGAGCTCGGTCAGGACGTGCCGGTAGTGCACCTCGAGCGCGTCGCCGTCGCGGGCGAGGAGCGAGGGCCAGTCGAGGCCCTCGGGCACGATCGGCGGGCGTGAGAACGGCGGCTTCGTCTGCTCGTCCGCCATCTTCAGGAAGAGGAGATACGTGAGCTGCTCGAGGTAGTCGCCGTACGAGAGTCCGTCGTCCCGGAGGACGTTGCAGTAGCTCCAGAGCCGCTGGACGAGCCCGTTGTGACTCACGAGGGGAAGACTCTCACGATTCGATCCTTATGCACGGCGTAGACGAATGGGCCTGTCTCGGTACATGCCGCTTCGATTGCCGCTCGATTGCGTTCGAGTCGCTGCACCTGCTCGACGGCGCGGAGGCTGCCTTGGGTCAGTACAAACGCCTTGACGCGGTGACGGCGGATCGCGGCGATTTCCTGTGGGCGATAGCGGAGGCGGCGATCCTTGCTGAGAACCGGAAGGTCTTCCTGTCCACACATCTCGAGCCACTCCGTGTCAGCAACGTCCTCGTCGCGCACACCGAAGACCTCGAAGTGCGTTCGAACCCGCCACCCTACGACACGGAGATCGCGCGGAACCTGGATCCGGCCGAGGCTTCGGTCAACGAAGAACTCAGGCTGCGGCTGGGAGTGCGACACGAAGGATGTCCTCGACGTCCTCGGTCGGCACACCGAAGTCCTCGGCGACCTCGACGAGCCGATCACCGGCCTTCCAGCGATCGATCACGTCCTCGACTCTGCTCGCACCGTGAATGAAGATGGGCTGTCCGAATGCTCGTCGAGGGTCGACGATCACGATCGGTCGAGGAGTTGCGGGCGAGACCAGCCGGGCCGCCCAGCCGTCGGCCGCGTAGTCGATCTTCTTGAGGTACTCGCGAACAACCGGAGCGAAGACTCGTTGCCGCCTCACGACCTCCGTCAGGCCCGCGAGCTCCTCGTCGTCTGTCGCGTCCGCGTAGTCGAACAGGATCACCGCGCCATCTGTGTAGACCCGCCGTGACGCGAGTGCGTGATTCACCCCGATCTCCCTGTCGAGGATTCGCACTGCTTGCCTGATGTGCTGGAGACTGACCCCGGCCTTCCTGAATGCAGCGAGAACCATCGCCTCACCGAGTCCGATGAACGGAATCGTCGGGTAGTTCCGAGGAGCTTCGACGCTCGTGATGATCCGAGCGCCCCGGACCTCCGAACGTCCTGGCGGACGCCTCACGTATCCCTTCGCCCATGTCGAGAGCGTGGACGTTGGCACGCCCAAGAAGCGCGCAGCTTCAGCGCTGGTGTACAGCGGTGCTGTGAACCGAGTGTCTCCGTTGCGGACCTTCACGCCTCCTCTTCTTCGCCCCCCGATCGTACTTCCCACCCATGTCGGCTGAAACGGTCTGTGACCCGGCAGGGCCAATCGGTCGAGCCGACCCCCGGCCGCCTCTGTTGGCAATGTGGATGCGATGAGCGTGTACCGGCTCGGACACCCGCGCGGCAACAAGCGCGGCACTTGCGGTCTGTGCGGCTTCCAGGGAAAGCTGTCGAAAACGCACATCCCACCCGAATCGTCCGGCAACATCGGCGAAGCTCGACCCGCCATCCTCTACTTCGACGAGCGAACCAGCGAGTCGCGGATCGGCTGGGGACGCTCGAACTCGGGAGGGATGTGGGGGTGGTGGCTCTGCGCACGATGCAACAACCGAACCGAGCGATGGGAGCCCGAGTACCACCGCTGGACGGAGCAGATCGGTGCGGAGATCAGTGCGCATCCTGCACCAGCCTGGAAACGACTCGCCGTGCACGACCCGAACTCCGATCCGGGGATGTTCGTTCGGGTTCTCTGGACGTGGATGTTCGCCATCGACGAGAAGCTCCGATGGGGATGGCCGGAGCTTGGCGAGAGCGTCCTCACAGGAGAGCCGACGGATCCACCGAGAGGACTTCGGCTTCTGCTGACGGCATCAACCAGCCCCTGGATCGCGGCCATCAAGCCGGTCCGCACGCAGTGGACCGGAGGAGGTTGGGACCCCGTAGCCGCAAACCAGCCTCGCGTCGCCGTATCGGCGCCCCCGTTCTTCGTTTACCTCGCGGTAGACGGCACGGATCCTGCTCCTGGTGCATGCGATACGTCTGAATGGCTCGCTGATCGACCGGGTGAACGGCGGCGCCTGGATATCGAGCTCTTGATCGTCGAAGCGCTCGGCGACGACGAGGTAGAGCGACTGGAAGTGCCCGCCTCGTCGCGATAAGCCAGAAGACGGCCGAGGCCGTGCTCAGCGAGCTGGGCTGATATCGCGACCGGCGCGGATGCGGGCGAGGAGGGCCTCTGCGGGCTCGTCGGACGGGTCCTGCGGGACGAGCTCGCCGCGGAAGGCACGCTCGAGCACGGCTCGGCGGAGCGCGGCCGAGCGGCGCCGCGCGCGCTCGATCGCCGCGCGGAGCGCGTCGATCGCCGAGAGCCGCCGCTCCACCTCGGCCACGATCCGCCGCTGCTCCTCGAGCGGCGGAACGGGGATGTGGAGGTCACGGATGCCACGAAGACCGAGACGAGGTCGTCCAATGCCCTTGATGCGACTAGCGGCCTGTAGTTTCACCGGGCGCGAGTTCAGCGCCCACATGACGTAACTGGCGTCGACTTCGGCGTTGGCACGGAGCCTGATGCAGTCCGCCTTTACGATCGCGTCGCCGAGCCAATCCGGAATCAGACAGGCTCTCGGAGCTTCCTCACCGAGCGATGCAACAACTACGTCGCCGGGCATTACGGCGTGCTTCGGCAATGCCGAGTAGTGCTCGTGAGTGATGTGCGCGCGCTCGTCCCGGAAGACACCATCTCCAATGTTCTGCAGGCGCACGACACGCGGGCCGTCGGCGACGTAGTGAGCCGTCTTCAAGTTGGATCCGAACGGGCCATCAGTCAGTGATGCGATCGCGCCGATCGCGGCTTTCGGCCCCCCGTTTGTGAAGGCGACCTCAAGGGCGGACTCACGGGAGAGGCACGTTCTGCGTCCCGCCGTATCGAGCGATGCTTCGGCGGCGTCGAGGCGGGAGAGGTGCTCCTCGATCGCCGCCACGATCCGCCGCTGCTCGTTCAGCGGCGGAATGGCAACGGGCGTCGAGTCGAACTTCCCCCGTGTGATGTGCACCATCCCCGAGCCGTGGGTTTGGCGGTGAAGGTCGTCGAGGGTCGCCTGGAGCAGGTAGCGATGGAAACCGCGGTCGATGCGTGACACGACCTTGAAGATGTGCTGATTGACAACCGCTTCGGAGCCACGCCAGACGTACACGCCGAGTGTCGCCGCCCACGAGACCAGGAGATCGCCGTCCCGAGCGATGTACCGCTCCTCGGGCTCGCCGTCGAAGTAGTTGAACTCAGTCCCGGACCCGGTGAGGTTCTGGATCCGAATGATCGGCCGTCCGGATTCGCGCCATTCGGACTTCTTGAAGCCGCGCCCATTCAGGTACTCGCCGAGCTCTCCGAGGGTTGACCATGCCCACCCGGGCGGCAGCTCGCTCACCTGACGAGCACCTCGTTGAGCTCGTCCAACAAGGGCCCGAGGCCGTCGCCGAAGACCTGCGCCGCCCGTGCCAGGCCGCCGTGCTCGACGAAGGGGACGTACGAGAAGTCGTCCACCGTGATCCCGAGCGAGGCGGCGACGTGGTCGCGGATCCGCTCGAGCCAGACGAGCTGCTCCTGGGTGAAGACGCGGCCCGCGTTCTCCTGGGCGAGGAGCCAGGCGGAGTAGCGCTCGCGGACGAGCTCGGGGTAGCCGACGAGCTCGTCCGACTGGTGGAGCGCGACGCGCACGAGCGAGACGAGGTCGGTCAGCACGCGCTGCCCAGAGCCGCGGACGCGGGAGGCGTCGAGGCGCTCGTAGGCCTCCCAGAGCCCCTCGGGCGTCCAACTCCGCGGCGGCTTCGCGATCGCGCTCGCGAGCTCGCGCACCTCGGCGAAGGTCACGCGCTGCGGCTGTCGGCGGCCGTACAAGACCTGGAGCGCGGTGATCTCGTCGCGGTTCTCCTCGCAGAAGCGCTCCCAGGACTCGACGGTCGAGCGGGCGCGGTCGGAGCCGTCCTGCGAGAAGCCGGCCTCGAGCAGGGTGTCGGCGCCCTCGTCGATCGCCTGCTCGTAGGAGCGGCGGACGGAGACGATCCGCTCGCGGAGCTCCGGGCTCTCCGCGAGCGGGGCGACCGCGTCCGAAAGGAGGGCGGCGCGAGCGGCCTCGATCCCGTCCACGGTCGGCTCGGCGCCGGCGGCGGTCTCGCGCGCGGCCTCGAGCTGGGTGTCGGGGTCGAGCGCGTCGACGATCCCGCTCGCGATCTCGTGCAGCGAGACGCCGCCGGAGAGCTCCTCGATCCCCTCGCGGTCCTCCTTCGTCAGCCGCCGGTCGAGGCGGGCGAGGCGGGCGGCGATGGCGGAGACCTCGTCCGAGTCGCGGATCCCGAAGGAGACGCGCCGGAGGAGCCGCTCGAGCGGCTCCGTCGGCTTGCGGTCGAGCGGGACGGTGTCGACGAGGTCGGACTCGGTGACGCCGACCGCGTCGACGATCACGTAGCGCTCCTTCGTGGTCGCGCCGGGGACGACGGCCTGGAGGTCGGTGTCGGCGATGACGCGGACGCCGCGGCCCTTCATCTGCTCGAAGTACGTCCGGCTCCGCACGGAGCGCAGGAAGAAGACGCACTCGAGCGGCTTCACGTCGGTGCCGGTGGCGATCATGTCCACGGTCACCGCGATCCGCGGGTTGGGCGAGTTGCGGAAGGCGGCGATGAGGTCGTCCGCCTTGCCCGAGGAGCGGTAGGTGATCTTGGCGACGAAGTCGTTCCCCTTCGCGAAGACGTCGCGGGCGATCTGGACGATCTCGTCCGCGTGCGCGTCGTCCTTGGCGAAGATCAGCGTCTTCGGGACCTCGGTGCGGCCGGGGAAGATCTCGCTGAAGAGCCGGTCGCGGAAGGTCTCGAGCACGGTGCGGATCTGGTCGCGGGCGACGACGGCGCGGTCGAGCTCGCGCTCGGTGTAGGCGAGGTCCTCGTCGAGGCGCTCCCAGCGCGTGCGCCGGGTCTGGCGGTCGCGGAACTGGGTGACGATGCCCGCGTCGATCTTCCCGCCGCGCTCGGTGATCTCGGTGCGGATGCGGTAGACGTCGAAATCGACGTTGACGCCGTCCGCGACCGCCTGCTCGTGGCCGTACTCCATGACGAGGTTCTGGTTGAAGAAGCCGAAGGCCTGCTTGTTCGGCGTCGCCGTGAGCCCGATCACGAAGGCGTCGAAGTAGTCGAGCACCTGCCGCCAGGTGCCGTAGATCGAGCGGTGGCACTCGTCCACGATCACGACGTCGAAGGTCTCGGGCGGGCAGGTGGGGTTGTACTCGACCGGCACGGGCTCCGAGGCGAGCTCGTAGGCCGAGTGCTCGTCGAGCTCCTCCGGGAGCTCGGGCTCGCCGCGGAGGATCGAGTAGACGCGCTGGATCGTCGAGATGGTGACGCGTGCGACCGGGTCGATCCGGTTCGAGGAGAGGTGCTGGACGTTGTAGAGCTCTGTCAGCTTGCGGCCGTCGTCCGGCGTCGAGAAGCCCTGGAGCTCCTTCAGCGTCTGGCGGCCGAGGTTCGCGCGGTCGACGAGGAACAGGACGCGCCTCGCGTCGGCGAACTTGAGCAGGCGATAGGCGACGTTCGCGGCGGTGAAGGTCTTGCCGGAGCCCGTCGCCATCTGAATGAGCGCGCGCGGGTGCCCGGCGGCGAGCGATTGCTCGAGGTTCTGGATGGCGGTGACCTGGGCGGGCCAGAGGCCGGCCTCGGTGAGGGGCGGGAGCGTGCGGAGGCGGTGGCGGAGCGTCGGCGCGCTCGGGTGTCTGGAGACGTCGGTGATCCAGCCCGCGAGCGTCTCCGCGCGGTGGAAGGAGAAGACCGGGCGGCTCGCGGGATCGGGGTCGAGCGTGTTCGTGAAGCGGGTCTCGGCGCCGGTCGACTCGTAGGCGAAGGGGAGCGCCCCCTCGAGCGCGGTCGGGACCTCGTCGGGGAGACCGTCGACGTAGCGGGCGCTCTGCCACTCGACCCCGGTGAGGGTCCGGCCCTCCTTCTTCGCCTCGACGATGCCGGCGGCGGCCCCGTCCACGAAAAGGAGGTAGTCGACCCGGCCGTGCGGCGGCTTCAGGACGAACTCGCGGACGGCGACGCCGCGCGCGGCGGACAGGTTCGCGCGGGCCGCGTCCTGCACCGCCCAGCCCGCAGCCGCCAGCATGCGGTCGATCTCGACGCGTGCCCTGGCCTCCGGACCGAGGTAGGCAAGCTCGCTGTCCGTCATCCCGCGCATCTTCCTCGACCGACCCGCCCGAGTCGATGGGATCTCGACGGGGGTCAGGTCTTCCTCGTTCCACCGAGGGACGGAACGGAGAAGACCTGACCCCAACGTTCCGACGGCTCAGTCGAAGACGCGGACCTCGCGGTACAGCGTGTCTCGCTGGACCGGCGTCTTCCCGATCGAGCGGATCAGGTGGACGAGCTCGTCCGTCGTCGTCCGGTAGGTCGTGCCGGCGGCCGAGACGACATTCTCCTCCATCATCACCGACCCCATGTCGTCGGCGCCGAAGCCGAGCGCGACCTGCCCGATCTTCATCCCCTGCGTTACCCACGACGACTGGATGTGGGGGACGTTGTCGAGGTAGATCCGGGACACGGCCTGCGTGAGCAGGTAGTCGAACGAGGTGGGCATGTCCTCGTCGGACACGACGTCGTCGAGACGGTTGCCGTCTCGCTGGAACGTCCACGAGATGAACGCGCGGAAGCCGGCGGTCTCGTCCTGCAGCTCGCGGATCCGGCGCATGTGCTCGACGCGCTCCTCGAGCGTCTCGACGTGGCCGTACATCATCGTCGCGGTCGTCGACATCCCCAGCCGATGCGCCT
This sequence comes from Gaiellaceae bacterium, assembly GCA_035702645.1. GTDB lineage: Bacteria > Actinomycetota > Thermoleophilia > Gaiellales > Gaiellaceae > GMQP-bins7. Next base: position 3,274 of record DASSQE010000024.1, on the reverse strand, counting down.
GGCGCATGACGTCGAGCCACTCGTCGGTCTTCGTCTTCTTCGGCGCGATCACCCGGCGCACACGGTCGACGAGGATCTCGGCGCCGCCTCCGGGGAGCGAGTCGAGGCCCGCGTCGCGGAGGCGCGACAACGTGGCCGGGATCGTCAGCTTCGAGCGCCGCGCGACGTGCTGCACCTCGGAAGGCGAGAGCGCGTGCAGGTGGATCGGGTAGCGCGCCTTGATCGAGCGGAAGAGATCCTCGTAGTAGTCGATCCCGAGGTCGGGGTGGTGGCCGCCCTGCATGAGGAGGCCTGTGCCGCCGATCGCGAGCGTCTCCTCGATCTTCTTGTAGATGACCGGCTTGGGGAGGAGGTAGCCCTCCCGCCGGTCGCCCGGCCGCCGGTAGAAGGCGCAGAAGTCGCAGTCGGTGACGCAGACGTTCGTGTAGTTCAGATTCCGGTCGACGATGAACGTGACCCGCGAGGGATCGTTCAGCCGGTTCCGGACCTCGTTCGCGACCCGGCCGACGGCGACGAGGTCGCGCGAGCGGAGGAGCGCGATCGCGTCCTCGTCCGTGAGCCGCTCGCCGTCGAACGCCTTCTCGAGGACGTCGCCAACAATCGGTGCGGGATCGGCGACCACCGTCACGCCGCCACCTCCTCGCGCACGAACCGGAGCTCCGGCACGTGCGCCAGCTCACCGGCGTCCCGCGCCATCTCGAGGAAGGTGTACAGCCCGGCGCGCTCGCGCGGGCCGAAGCTGTAGCGGAGCTTCTCGAAGTAGCGGGCCATGAACCCGGCCGGGTAGCCGTACTCCTCGCTCGCGAGGCGCGCGAACCGCTCGGGCTCGCCGCGCGCGAGCCGCACGGAGGAGACGAGCGCGTGCTCGAGCTCGATCAGCCCGTCGACGACCGGCTCGGGCGCGGCCCAGACCGCAAACACCATCGGCAGGCCCGTCCGTTCGAGCCACAGGCGGCCGAGGTCGTAGTGCGGCGTCGGGTCCTCGAACGCGCTCCGGAGCGCCGCGTCCCCGATCAGGAGCGTCGCGTCGGCGTCGAATCCGAGAGGGACGATCTCCGCATCAGGAAGGAGGACGCGGACGAGCACGACCGAGGTCGCGCTCTCGGGGGTTACCGCGACGGAGCGGACCTGCCCGAACGGGATCGAGGTGACGAGCTGGATCGAGTCGACTGCACCCTCGGAGGAGACGCACAGCCTCGGGAGGATGCGGAGGCGGTCGGCGTTCCGCGCGTACTCGATCGACGGGATCGGCGCGATGTCGACGTCGCCGTCGAGGAGCATGCGGCTGAGCTCCGTCGGCACTCCCCAGACTTCGTCGACGTCCGCCTTCAGCTCGTAGAAGACGGGCGCCATGTTCACGTACGAGATGCGTCCGAGCCGGATGCTCATGCGGCCCACCGGCGCAGCTCGTTGTAGAGCGTGTCGCGCTGCACGGGGATGCGGCCGGCGTTGCGGACGAAGCGGACGAGCTGGTCGAGCTTCTGCTCCTGCTCCGTGCGCGCGCCGGCGCGATGGAAGATCTCCTCCTTGACGAGCGTCCCCTGGACGTCGTTCGCGCCGAAGTGGAGCGCGACCTGGGCGAGCGGGAGGCCCATCATGATCCAGTAGGCCTTGACGTGCGGGATGTTGTCGAGCATCAGCCTCGACACGGCGATGACCTTGAGATCCTCGGACCCGGGCGTGTGGCGCCAGCCGCGGCGCTCGAAGACGGTGTTCTCCGGATGGAACGCGAGCGGGATGAAGGCAAGGAAGTTGCCCGTCTCGTCCTGGAAGCCGCGCAGGCGGAGCAGATGGTCGATGCGCTCCTCGTACGTCTCGACGTGGCCGTACAGCATCGTGCAATGCGTCGGGATTCCGAGGGCGTGCGCGGCGCGGTTGACTTCGAACCAGTTGTCGGGGTGCTCCTTGCCCGGCGCGACGAGCCGGCGGACGCGGTCGGCGAAGATCTCGGCGCCGCCGCCCGTGAGCGATCCGAGGCCGGCGTCCTTGAGCTCGCGGAGCACGCCCTCGTAGGGGAGGCCGGAGAGCGTGGACATGTGGTGGATCTCGCTCGCCGTGAACATCTTCAGATGCACCTCGGGCAGCGCTTGGTGCAGCGCGCGCACCGTTCCCACGTAGTACTCGAGGTCGACGTGCGGGCTCTCGCCGTTGACGATGTGGATCTCGGTGTACGGCGCGTGCTCGTACTGCCGGAGCGCCTCCTCGACCACCTCGTCCGCGGTGTACGTGTAGGCCTCGGGCTGCTTCCGGGTGAACGCGAACGCGCAGAACTTGCACTTCACGCGGCAGACGTTCGTCTGGTGCATGTACAGGTTCTGCACGAAGAAGACGCGATCGTCGCCGCCGCGCCGCCGCCGCGCGAGGTCGGCGAGCTCGCCCACGGCGAGCAGGTCGTCGCTCTCCATCAGGGCGAGACCGTCCTCGAACTCGAGCCGCTCCCCCGCCTCCACCTTCCCCCGGACCTCGTCCAGGACGCTCCGCTCGACGACTGCCACGACTGCTACCGCTCCCGGTCGATGACGATGTGCGTGAGCGCCTCCAGCTCGGGCTGCCCGTCGAGGAAGCCTCGCGCCTTGCCAGCGTAGTCGAGGGCGATCTCGCGAGACTGCCGCAAGGCGCTCGTCTCCGCAACGCGGACGAGAGCACCCTCGGCCGGCCCACCCCGAAGAGCCTCGCGCACGACCTCGTCCTCGCGGGCGGCCAGGATCAGCGGCAGCGTCGGCACGCCTTCGCGGAGGTCCGCGCCCGGGATCTTCCCGGTCTCGATCGTGTCCCCGACGCAGTCGAGGATGTCGTCGGCGATCTGGAACGCGATCCCGAGGTTGAGGCCGAACGCCCCGAGCCGCTCGTCGCGCGAGCCGAGGAGGCAAGCCGCCTCGAAGAGCTTCCCGGTCTTGAGCGAGATCCGCTCGATGTACGCCTCGAGCGGCGTGTCCGGGTCGTGCTCTTGGCGCTTCTGCATCGCCTCCCCGCGTGCGATCGCGAGGCACCCGCGCGCGAGCACGTCGACCCCCTCGATGTCGCCCGCACCGGCGAGCTCGGCGAACGCGCGGGCGAAGAGGTAGTCGCCCCCGGCACGCGCGGCGTCGAGGCCGTGCTCGTGCCAGGCGGACGAGCGTCCACGCCGGAGCTCGGCGCCGTCGATCACGTCGTCGTGGACCAGCGTCGCGACGTGCGCGAGCTCGACCGCGACACCTCCGCGGAGAGCGGTCTCCCGATCGTCGGACGTGAGGTGGACGAGAAGCGGCCGCATGCGCTTCCCGCCCGCCGCGAT